>NZ_JBFBJT010000246.1:0-6461 GCF_040686175.1 Streptomyces sp. NPDC086077
CGCGCCTTGAACTGATCGAACATCACCCGGCCCGTGCCGTTGAACTTCCCCTCCAACGGCTGCGCCGCCTGCACCAACTGCCGGATCAACGTCCCCAGGTCATCACTCGAACCGCGTGAATCACGCATCAACGACGACAGCGTCTGCGCACCCATGTCGAACTTCATGCAGAACTCGCCTCCCCCATCTCGTGTCCTGGTTGTCCCATCGTACGTAACTCATCTCTACCAACACCTCGATCGCTCACGCAATCGAGAGGAGACGGCAGTTACAGAGGAGGCACAAAGCCATGACCAACCGCCCGCGGGCGGTCAGGGCGCGGCGGAGTGGGCCGTCGGGCCTTCGCGGCAGATCAGCAGGAGGGCGCGGTCGTCGTTGACGTCCTTCGCGACCGCCTCGATGAGGTGCCAGGCGGCACCCTGGAAGCCGGCGGAGACATAGCGGTCGGCCTCGCCGGTGAGGCGGTCGATGCCCTCGACGATGTCGCGGTCGGAGGTCTCCACCAGGCCGTCGGTGAAGAGCATCAGCACGTCGCCCGCCCGGAGCGAGCCCTTCACGGGGTCGAACTGGGCGCCGTCGTACACCCCCAGCAGCGGGCCCTCGGCGGCCTTCTCCTCCCAGCGGCCGCTGCCCGCGCTGAGCTGCAGCCCGGGCGGATGGCCCGCGGAGTACAGCTCGTAGTCGCCGGTGTCGAGGTCGAGCACGAGGTGGATGGAGGTCGCGAAGCCCTCCTGCCAGTCCTGGCGCAGCAGATAGCCGTTCGCGGCGGGGAGGAAGGCGTGCGGGGGCAGGCTGCCGAGGAGGCCGCCGAAGGCGCCCGACAGCAGCAGGGCGCGCGAGCCGGCGTCCATGCCCTTGCCGGAGACGTCGGTGAGGACGACCTCCAGGGTGCGGCCGCCGTTGGTGCGGGCCGCGACCACGAAGTCGCCCGAGAAGGACTGGCCGCCCGCCGGCCGCAGCGCCATCTCGCGGTGCCAGCCCTGCGGCAGCTTCGGCAGCTTGCTCTGCACCCGGATGCGTTCGCGCAGGTCGAAGAGCATCGTGCCGCCGCGCCGCCAGGGCACGCCGACGCGGCTGCGGAACTGGGCGATCAGCAGGCCGAAGAAGCCGCACGCGGCGACGACGAGGACCACCCCGGGCGTCACCCGCGACGGGCCCTCCGTGTAGGGGCCGAGCTGTATCGACTCCACGATCAGGGCGGTGGCGGCCGCCGCGTACAGGCCGAGCAGGCTGGCCGGGCGCAGCAGCAGGCCACCGGCGACGATCGGCAGGACCAGGACGGCCGGTGAGCACCACACCGAGTTGGCGAGCGTACCGGCGGTGATGAGGGGAATGGTGAGCAGGAGACCGGCCAGCGCGACCCAGTCGGAGCCGTCGCCGCGGAAGTAGTCGACGGCGCTTCTGCGCAGGCCGACGCGGACCCGGTGCCACCGCATCTTCAACCGGGCCGTGAACGTCTCGGCCGCCGTGCGCGGCTCTCGTCCTGCTGCCATTAGTTCGGGACCCTATCCATCGGACCAGCCGCTTGGCACGGGAGGTCCTCCTTGTCCCCCGTCCGGGGCTCGACTCCACAGTGAACTTCACGGAAGGCCGGCCCGCCGCCGTCCTGCGGAAGTCGGGGGAAATTCCCTCGCCGGTCCCGCGGTGCCCTGGTAGGCATGGCCTCATGGCAACCGACTTCCTGACCGGCTCGGACACCGGGCCGCGGGTTCTGCTGCGGGACGACTGGGATTCCTGGTACGACACTCTCATCCGCGCCTTCGGCGGGGTGCCGGAGTCCACCGAGGAGCGGGAGCTGTGGAACGGGCTCACCGAGCTCGACCGTTCGCTGGGCGCTTGGGAGGGCGACGCGTGCGTGGGGACGGCGGGGGCGTTCTCGTTCCGGCTGACCGTGCCCGGTGGGGCCTCGGTGCCCACGGCGGGCGTGACGATGGTCGGGGTGGCGGCCACGCACCGCCGGCGCGGGGTGCTGACGTCCCTGATGCGTCGGCAGTTGGACGACGTACGGTCGTGGGGCGAGCCGCTGGCGGTGCTCACGGCGTCCGAGCCGGCGATCTACGGCCGGTTCGGGTACGGCGCCGCGACCTTCGCGCTCAGCGCGGAGATCGACACCGGCCGGGTGGGGCTGTCGGTGCCGGCCGCCGCCGATGACGTACGGCTGCGGTACGCGGCGCCCGCCGATGTCCTCGACGTGTGTGAGGAGGTCTACGCCCGGCTGGTGCCGTCGCGGCCCGGGATGCTGGCGCGGCGGCCAGGGTGGGAGCGGCTGGGGGTGTTCGACCCGGAGAGCGAGCGGGACGGGGCGTCGCCGTTGCAGTGTGTCGTCGCCGACCGGGACGGCGGGGTCACGGGGTACGCGCGGTTCCGGGTCAAGCTCGGATGGGGGGAGGCCGGGCACAACGGCACGGTGGTGCTGGAGGACCTGGCGGGCCTCGATCCGGCGACGGAGGGCGCGTTGTGGCGGTTCCTGTTCGGGATCGACCTGACGACGACCCTGTCCGTGCGGGGGCGGCCGGCCGACGAGGGGTGGCAGTACCAGGTGTCCGACATCCGGCGGTGCCGGACGCGGTCGCGGGACTCGCTGTACGTGCGGCTGGTGGATCTCAAGGCCGCGCTGGAGGCCCGTACGTATCAGGCGCCGGTGGACGTCGTGTTCGAGGTGGAGGACGACTTCTGCCCCTGGAACGCGGGGCGTTGGCGGCTGTCGGGGGACCCCAAGGGCGCGTCGTGCGCGCGTACGGCGGACGCGGCCGACCTCGCCCTGTCGGTACGGGAGCTGGGGGCCGCGTATCTCGGTGGGGTGAGCCTCGGTGCGCTGGCGGCGGCCGGGCGGGTGCGGGAGCTTGGGACCGGGGCGCTCACGGAAGCCGCGGTGGGCTTCGGGAGCACCGTGGCGCCCTGGCTGCCGCACGGTTTCTGAGAGGCCGGGGCCCGGGTCAGCCGCGCTGGCAGCCGGGGCACCAGAAGAGGTTGCGGGCGGCGAGGTCGGCGGTGCGGATCTCGCCTTCACAGATGTGGCAGGCCTGCTGGGCCCGGCGGTAGACGTAGACCTCTCCGCCGTGGTCGTCGACCCGGGGTGGGCGGCCCATGGCCTCGGGGGTGTGCTCGGGGCGGACCGTGTCGATGCGGTTGTGGCGCACGCCCTCGCGCATGAGGTCGGCGAGGTCGCCCCAGATCGCGTCCCACTCGGTGGGCGTGATGTCCCTTCCCGGGCGGTACGGGTCGATCCGGTGCCGGAAGAGGACCTCCGCGCGGTAGACGTTGCCGACTCCGGCGATGACCTTCTGGTCCATCAGGAGTGCGGCGATCGTGCTGCGGCTGCGGGAGATCCGCCCGTAGGCGGCGCCGGGGTCGGCGTCGTCGCGCAGCGGGTCGGGGCCGAGGCGGTCCTGTATCGCCCGCTTCTCCTCGGCGGTGATGAGGGCGCAGGTGGTCGGCCCGCGCAGGTCGACGTACCCGGTGTCGCCCGCGAGGCGCAGGCGGACCGTGTCGGTGGGCGGCGGGGCGGGAGCGTCACCGAAGGTGACCTTGCCGAACAGGCCCAGGTGGATGTGGACCCAGTCGGCGTCACGGAACCGCAGGAAGAGGTGCTTGCCGTGGGCCTCGGTCGCCGTCAGGACGGCCCCGTCCAGGAGGTCCGCGGCGTCGGAGAACTTGCCCTGGGGGCTGGTGACCCGGGGGGCCGTGCCGGAGAAGCGGGCGGCGTAGTCGTGCGCCAGCCGGTGAATCGTGTGCCCCTCTGGCACGGTCCGCGGTTCCTTCCAGCCCTCGGAGGGCGGCCTCGGTGCTGCCGCCTCAGTCCTGCTGCGGGTGGTGCGCCGGGATCGGCGGCAGCTCGCGCGTGGTCTCGTACGCGGCCAGCATCGCGATACGGCGGGCGTGGCGCTCCTCGCCGGTGAACGGCGTGTTCAGGAACGTCTCGGCGAGCTTCGTCGCCTCCTCCCGCGAGTGCATGCGGGCGCCGATGGCGACGACGTTGGCGTCGTTGTGCTCGCGGCCGAGCGACGCCGTCTCCTCGCTCCAGGCGAGAACGGCACGGACGCCCTTGACCTTGTTCGCGGCGATCTGCTCGCCGTTGCCGGAGCCGCCGATGACGATGCCGAGGGCGCCGGGGTCGGCGACGGTGCGCTCCGCGGCGCGGAGGCAGAACGGCGGGTAGTCGTCCTGGGCGTCGTAGACGTGAGGGCCGCAGTCGACGGGCTCATGGCCGGCCGCCTTGAGCCACTCGACGAGATGGTTCTTCAGTTCGAAGCCGGCATGGTCTGAGCCGAGGTACACGCGCATGGGACGAGTGTGACATGCGCCGGGCGGGGCAGCAGGGCCGGGTGGCTGGACCAAAAATGTGAGCAACACCACCGAACCTCAGGAAATTCTCAAGTAACGATCCGGAATCAAAGGTTCAGGAATTCGTTCACCTCCGATTCACTGGTCCGACTCGTACGCCGCTCGTACGGGAAATTGCTCACCCGGCACAAAGGAAATCCGTCCCATGACTTCGCAGCCGACCCTGACGAAGGCCGGAAGCGGCCCCGGAGACAACGGCGGAACCGGCGATCCCGGTTCCGGATCCGGTCTCCAGGCAGGGCTCAAGAACCGTCATCTGTCGATGATCGCCATCGGCGGCGTCATCGGCGCCGGACTCTTCGTGGGGTCCTCCTCCGGTATCGCCACCGCCGGTCCCGGCATCCTTCTCTCCTACGCTCTCGTCGGCACGCTCGTGGTGCTGGTGATGCGCATGCTCGGTGAGATGTCGGCCGCCAACCCGACCTCGGGTTCGTTCTCGGCGCACGCCGACCGGGCGCTCGGCAGCTGGGCCGGGTTCTCCATCGGATGGCTGTACTGGTTCTTCTGGGTGGTCGTGCTGGCGGTCGAGGCGACCGCCGGTGCGGTGATCCTGGAGGGCTGGATCCCGGCCGTCCCGCAGTGGGCCTGGGCCCTCATCGTGATGGTGGTGCTGACCGCCACCAACCTCGTCTCCGTCGGGTCCTACGGCGAGTTCGAGTTCTGGTTCGCGGGGATCAAGGTCGTCGCGATCGCCGCGTTCATCGTCATCGGCGGTCTGGCCGTCTTCGGCCTGCTCCCGGGCGTGGACAGCGACCAGGCGGGGCTGGGGAACCTGACCGAACACGGCGGCTTCCTGCCCAACGGGCCGGGCGCGATCCTCACCGGTGTGCTGCTCGTCGTCTTCTCCTTCATGGGCAGCGAGATCGCCACCCTGGCCGCCGGCGAGTCCGAGAACCCGCAGCAGGCCGTCACCAAGGCCACCAACAGCATCATCTGGCGTGTCGCCGTCTTCTACCTCGGCTCGATCTTCGTCGTGGTGACCCTGCTCCCGTGGGACAGCAAGTCCATCGCCGACGACGGCTCGTACGTCGCCGCGCTGAACTCCCTCGGCATCCCGCAGGCCGGTCAGATCATGAACTTCATCGTGCTGACCTCGGTGCTGTCCTGTCTCAACTCCGGCCTCTACACCGCCTCCCGCATGGCCTTCTCGCTCGGCCAGCGCGGTGACGCGCCGAAGTCCTTCGCCCGGACGACCGGCCGGGGTGTGCCGCGGACGGCGATCCTCGTGTCCGTCGTCTTCGGCTTCGTGGCCGTGTTCTTCAACTACAAGTTCCCGGACTCGGTCTTCCTCTTCCTGGTCAACTCCTCCGGTGCCGTCGCCCTGTTCGTCTGGCTGGTGATCTGCTTCTCCCAGCTGCGGATGCGGAAGATCATCCAGCGCGAGGCGCCCGAGAAGCTGGTCGTGCGGATGTGGCTGTACCCGTACCTGACCTGGGCGACCGCCGCGCTGATCGTCTTCGTGCTCGGCTACATGCTGACCGACACCGAACACGACGGACGCAAGACCGTGCTGCTGTCGCTGCTCGTCGCCGCCCTGGTACTCGCCGTCGCCGTGGTCCGGCAGCGGGTCGGGAAGCGCAAGCCCGTCGAGTCCGCCGCGCAGCCCGCCGAGGTGCGCGACTAGGCGCCACCCCGGGGAGAGCTTCACGCCGCTGTGCCCTCACAGCGGCGTGAAGCTCTTCGTCACGTCTTCGTAGACCAGGTGTTGAGCGATAGTCCCGCCCTTGGTGGGCGTTGCGTTCCGAGGTGCGCCAGCTCTCCAGGAGGTCCCCCCGGGCCAGGGAGGACTTGGCGACCAGTTCCTGGGTGCCCTCGGGTGAGGTGTAGTGCACCTCCGCCCCCGTCTTCACGTCCCGCCGCCAGCCCCGGGGCGTCACCGACAGCAAGCCGGTGGCACCGGGCGGCGACGAACTGCCGAGGACCGGCTCCGCCCGTGACGTCCTGCCGCTCGGCGCGGCCGGCGTCACGCTGGTCGCGGCGGGGGCCGCGGGAGCGTGGTGGTCACGGCGGCGACCGGTGTGACGGCGGCGCGGGAACGCGCGGGGCCGGGGTGGCGTCGCCACTGACGTCCGTGGAGCGCGCGTAGAGCTCGTTGGCGAACAGCATCAGCAGCAGCA
>NZ_JBFBJT010000247.1:0-6454 GCF_040686175.1 Streptomyces sp. NPDC086077
AGATCGGCCAGTTCACCGCTGCGGTCGGCCAGCTCGGCGCGTCCGGCGTCCGTGATGGCGTACACCTTGCGGCCGCCTTCGGTGGTGTGGGAGCGACGACGGAAACCCTCAGAGCGTGCGGCTTCTCGTGGTGAGGTCCGCGGCGGTCGCCGCGAGTGCGCCCGTGTGTCCGAAGAGGCCGGGCAGGCCGCCCGTGTGCAGGAAGACCGTGCGGCGGCCGGGGGCGATGTCGCCGTCGGCGACGGCCGCGATGAGGCCGGCCATGGCCCTACCGGTGTAGACGGGGTCGAGCACGATGCCCTCGGTGCGAGCCGTGCGGTTCAGTGCCGCCATGACCGGTTCGGTCAACGTGCCGTAGCCTTCGCCGACCTGGTCCAGTCGCAGTCTCAACGAGTCCGGCGGGAGCGGGGCGCCGGACAGGTCGGACACCAGCGCGGCCACGACGTCGACCGGATCGGTGACGGCACCGCAGTGGACGCCGAGGACCCGCTGAGGGCCGAGCGCGTGGACGAGGCCGGCCATGGTGCCGCCGGACCCCATGGCGACGACCACGGTGTCCAGGTCGGGGGCCTGCGTGAGCAGCTCGTGGCCGCAGGCACCGTAGCCGAGGGCGCCGAGCGCACTGGAGCCGCCGAACGGGAGCAGTGCCGGCCGGGCACCGTCGGCCCTCAGACGCGCGGCGACGTCCTCGGCCGCGGTGGCGAGTGCCGGTCCGCCGCCGGCACCGGCCCATACGCAGGTGGCGCCGAACAACGCGTCCAGGGTGAGGTTTCCCTGGGGCGTGGCATCGGGTGTGCCCGCGAGCACCAGAACGGTTTCGAGACCGAGGCGGGCACCCGCGGCCGCGGTCAGCCGGGCGTGGTTGCTCTGCGGCGCGCCGGTCGTCACGAGGTGTGTGGCTCCCTCGGCGACAGCGGCGCCGCACAGCCACTCGAGTTTGCGGGCCTTGTTGCCGCCGCCGCCGAGGCCTACCAGATCATCGCGCTTGACCCAGAGGTCCTCCGCGCCGAGACCGAGGGAGTGGGCGAGACGGGGCATGGGCTCCAATGGCGTCGGCCAGGTACCGAGCCGGACGGGCTGGGGGACATCGTTCAGGGAGGTCATGGGCACATGATCGCCCCTCGGGCGAGTCGGATGCCGCCCTCTCGCCGTCCCGTCGCTGTCCCGCGGGTCCTGGGCCTGCGCCGGTATGCGCTCCGCGGGAGGGCAGCTGCTGGAACGTGCGCAGCAGACCGGCTGGGTCCGCTCCGACGTGACCGTCAGCGTCATCGCGCTCGCCCTCGGGCTCGCCTGGGCGGCCGAACTCAGGGTGCACCCTTCGCGTCCGGCCCGGCCTCCGCTCGTTCCGTGAGCAGCCATGAGGTGTGCGTCATGCGTCGGTGGGGACGTCGCGGGAGGCGCGGCCTGTGAGTTGCTCGGCGACGGTCTCCAGCAGGTCGTCGGAGAAGGCCTTGTCGGCCACGGCCCGGGACATGAGCACGGCGCCGACCAGCGCGCTGAGAGTGAGCATGGCCTCGGCCCGGGCGTCCTCGGCGTCGTCGTCCAGGCCCGCGATCAGGTCCAGGTAGGTGCGGACCTGGTTCTCGTACGCCTGCTTGATGTGCTGGTCGCCGCGTCCGGCTGCGGCGCCCAGGGTGACCAGGGCACATCCGGTGGCCGGTCCGTCCCGGTGCTGCTTGGCGAGGTAGGCGTCGATGAGGCCGGCTCGCGCGTCCCGCTCGTTCTTGTGGGCGGACCGTTCCATCTTCGCCGTTCCCTCCGCCAGTGCGAAGGCGGCGGCCTGTGCGATCAGGTCGTCCCGGGAATCGAAGTGCTTGTAGAAGCCCCCGTGCGTCAGGCCGGCCTCCTTCATCAGTTCCGCGACACCGGGGCGATTGACGCCGTCCATGCGAACCCTGCGCGACGCGATCCTGAGCACCCGCTCGCGGGTTGCCGCCTTCTCCGCCTGCGAGTGGCCCATGACGACCCTGCCTTTCGTGCGGCGGCGCAGTGTGGACACTGCACAACTGGATGATGCACATCATACACCTATGCCTGAGCGGGGAGGATTGATGCGACCCTCGCTTGACATTCAGGATGATGGGCGTAATCTTCAAGTCTGGATGATGTCAATCATCCAGATCGGAGTTGACCCTCATGACCCAGACCTACGACCCGCGTCACACAGCCGTTCTGCTGGTTGATCCGTTCAATGACTTCCTGTCCGAGGGCGGCAAGGTGTGGCCGCGCCTCGAGTCCATGGCGCAGCAGGTGGGTCTGCTCGACCACCTGCGGTCCGTCGTCGCCACCGCCCGTGACACCGGCACTCAGGTGATCTTCGTCCCGCACCGCCGCTGGGAGGAGGGTGACTACGAGACGTGGACCCACCCCAACCCCACCCAACTCGGCATCATGGAGCGGCACAGCTTCGCCCGCGGGACCTGGGGCGGCGAGTTCCACCCGGACTTCCAGCCGCAGCCCGGCGAGACCGTCGTCGCCGAGCACTGGGCGCAGAGCGGATTCGCCAACACGGATCTGGACCTCCAGCTCAAGCAGCACGGCATCACCCACGTGGTGCTCGTCGGCCTGCTGGCGAACACCTGCATCGAGTCCACCGGCCGCTTCGCCATGGAGCTCGGCTACCACGTGACGCTCGTACGCGACGCCACCGCGGCGTTCCTGCCCGAGATGATGCACGCCGCGCACGAGCTGAACGGGCCCACCTACGCCCACGCGATCACCACCACCGACGAGCTCATCGCCGCGTTCAAGGGAGCACACGCATGACACTGACCGGAGACCTGCTGATCGGCGGAGGCCAGGTGCCCGCCACCGCGGGCACAATGAAGGCGTTCAACCCCGCCACCGGAGAGTTCATCGAGCCCGAGTTCGCCTTCGGCGGGCCGGCCGAGGTCGACCGAGCCCTGCGCCTGGCCGACGACGCCTATGACAGCTACAGCCACACCGGGCTCGAGAAGCGGGCGGCGTTCCTCGAACTCATCGCGGACAAGCTCGATGCGGCCAAGGACGAACTCGCCGCACGGACCTCTCTGGAAACCGGCCTGCCCGCCGCGCAGTTCGAGGGCGAGGCCGTGCGCAGCGCTGGCGTATTCCGCAAGTTCGCCGCCGTCGTGCGCCAAGGCCGCTTCCTCCAGGCGGCCATCGACCCCGCGCAGCCGGACCGCCGGCCGACCCCGCGCCTGGACCACCGGCTGCAGAAGGTGGCCCTCGGCCCGGTGGTGATCTTCGGTGCCAGCAACTTCCCGATCTCCTACTCCGTCGCGGGCGGTGACACCGCCTCGGCTCTGGCCGCCGGCTGCCCCGTCGTCCTCAAGGCCCACAACGCACACCCCGGGGCCTCCGAGATCGAGGGCCGCATCATCCAGGAGGCCGTCGCCGAAGCCGGTCTGCACGCGGGTGTCTTCGCGCTCGTGCGCGGCTTCGGCAACGAGATCGGCGAAGCCCTCGTGGACCACCCGCTGGTCAAGGCGGTCACCTTCACCGGATCCGAGGCCGGCGGCATGGCCTTGTACCGCCGCGCCCAGCAGCGCCCCGACCCCATCCCGGTCTTCACCGAGATGACCAGCGTCAACCCGACCTTCGTCCTGCCCGCCGCCCTGGCCGCCCGGGCCGCCGAGATCGGCGCCGGCCTCGTGCAGCGCGGCATGTACAACGTCGGACAGGCCTGCCTCAAGCCCGCCATCCTCCTCGCCGTCGAGGGACCCGGCTACGCCGAACTGCGCGACGCGGCCATCACCGAGGTCGAGAAGTGGGACGCACGCGCCATGCTCACGCCCGGCATCCACGACGCCTACACCCGCAACGCCCAGCGCCACGAGGACAACGGCGCCGTCCGGCTCGGCGAGGGAGCCGCCCCGGAGGGCGGGGCGTACGGGCAGGCCCTGCTGCTCGAAGTCACCGGTGAGCAGCTGCTGGCCGAGCCCACTCTGCGCGAGGAGGTCTTCGGCCCCGCACTCCTGCTGGTCAAGGTCTCCAGCACGGAGCAACTGCTGGAGGCGGCACGCGCCTTCCGCGGACAGCTCTCGGCCACCCTCCACGCCGACGCCGCCGACCGCACCACCGCCGCACAGCTCCTGCCGGTCCTGGAACGCCGTACCGGACGGATCGTCTTCAACGCCTTCTCGATCCCGCAGGAGGTCTCGTACGCCTCCACCCACGGCGGCCCCTTCCCCGCCACCTCCGACAGCCGCTTCACCTCTGTCGGCATGGGCGCGATCGAGCGGTTCATCCGTCCGGTCACCTACCAGAACTTCCCCGACGACCTGCTGCCGCAGCCCCTGCGCGAAGCCAATCCGCTCAACCTCTGGCGCCTCGTCGACGGCGAACTCACCCGGCAGTGAACCCGTAGCGGGTCCCGTCCGCACACCCGACGGGACTCCCAGTCCCCTTCCCGTCAGAAGAGGAGTACTTCCATGACCACGACAGACCCGGCCGCAGAACGCGACGAGCGCGAGGCCCGCGACGAGGTCCGCATGAAGCTGCTCGGCGCGTGGCAACTCGTCTCGTACACCGCCACCAGCGGCGACGGGGAGGTCATCCACCCCCTCGGCCGCACCCCGTACGGTTTGATCCTCTACACCCCCGAGGGGTACATGTCCGCTCAGCTGTGTCGCGGCGACCGGCCCTCCTTGGGCTCGGCGCGTCCGGAGGACGCGGCAGCCGACGAGTTGGCCCGGGCGGCGACCGGCTACGTCGCCTACGGCGGCCCGTTCGAGGTGGTCGATCCGCACACCGTGGAGCACCACGTCAGCACCAGCCTCTTCCCGAACTGGATCGGGCGGAAGCAGGTGCGGAACGTCGATTTCGCCGGCTCGTTCCTGCGACTCGGCGTCACCACTCCCACTCGGCTCTGGGGTGCCGAACGTACGGCGGAACTCACCTGGAACAGGCTGGTCTGACCACAGGCCGCGTTCCGGCCCTCTTGCGCGGCCCTTCCCGCGCACGGCCGGCCGTCCTCCCGGCGGCAGCCGGTGCCGGTCCGTCGAACCGCGGGTGCGAGAAGCCGCCCCGCCACCCGGCCGCAGCCGGCCCTCCGCTCTCAGCAGTGCTCGCTGCCGACCGCGGGCCGTGGCGGGGCCCCGCCCGCACCCCGTCGACGCCCTGACGTCTTTTCTCCAACCCGTGAACAGTGCACTGAGGACCCCATGACCAGCGCAGCCACCCGCCCGGGCGTCAAACGGGGGACCATTCCGGTCTTCGCCACGGCGACTGCGATCACCGTCTCCAACATCTATTTCACCCAGCCGCTCCTCGACGAGATCGCCCACACCTTCCACACCTCGGCCTCCACCGCCGGGCTGGTGGCCACCATGGGGCAGATCGGTTACGCCCTGGGCATCGTCACCGTCGTGCCGCTCGCCGACGGCGCCAGGCTCCGCCGGTTGTCCACCCTGCTGCTGGCGATCACCACCGTCGGCCTCCTCGCGGGCGCGTTCGCCCCCTCGGTCGCCCTTCTCGGCTCGGCCGCCCTCGTGCTGTCCGCCAGCACGGTGCTGCCGCAGGTCATCATGCCGACCGTCGTGGCCATGGCCTCGGCCGGCAACGCGGGCCGCGTCCTGGGCGCCGTGGGGACGGGACTGACCCTGGGGGCCCTGCTCTCCCGAACCGCCGCCGGCCTCATCGCCGAAGTCACCGGGACCTGGCGAGCCGGGTTCGTCGTCGCCGCAGTGGCCACCGGCGCCCTGCTTCTGGTGCTCCCGCGTTACATGCCGGCCGGCCCCGGGGCGCCCGCCCGGAAGAAGGAGAGCTACGTCCGTCTGCTGACCTCCCTGCCCCAACTGGTCGTCCAGCACGCGTCCCTGCGCGTCTCGGCGGCACTGGGAGGGACCGTCTTCGCGGCCTTCTCCGCCTTCTGGTCGTCGCTTGCCTTCCATCTGACCGCGCCGCCGATCGGGCTGGGGCCCGCGGTGGTCGGGCTGTTCGGCCTCTTCAGCGTCCCTGGCGCCCTGGCCGCCCGGTACTCGGGGCGGCTGACCGACCGCTGGGGCCCGCTCAGGGTCAACGTCATGGCGCTCACGTCGGTGGCGTTCGCCTTCTTGCTGTTCGGGGGCGCCGGCCAGTCGCTGATCCTTCTGGCCGTCGGCTGCAACCTTCTCGGCTACGGCACGACGAGCAGTCAGATCGCCAACCAGGCCCGCGTCTTCGCCGCGCAGCCCGCCATCAGGGCCCGTCTCAACACCGTGTACATCTTCTCGGTGTTCGCCGGAGGTGCCGTCGGCTCCGCGATCGCCTCGGTGTCCTTCTCCGCATTCGGATGGGCCGGTGTGATGGGGACCGGCCTGGGCTTCCTGGCGCTCGCGGCGGCCGCGCTGGCCTGGCACACCTCGCGCGCCCGCCGCGGGCCCGCCGGTGAGGCCGTCGTGGCCGCGCACGGTCGGAACGCGCCGGCGGGCAGCGGCACTCGGACGGATCGGCGAGCCGGACGACATCGGGATGGCAATCGCCGTGCTCGTAT
>NZ_JBFBJT010000248.1:0-6334 GCF_040686175.1 Streptomyces sp. NPDC086077
CTGGCTTGCTTCCTGCGTGTGGGGTGAGTGTGTGTGGTTTGGGCCCAATCCATTGGGGCGGGGCCGCCTCCCTCTACCCCGGTTCCCCGGGCGCCCCGGCGGCCCGGCCGGCCGGCCCGCCCGCCGCTACTCGTCCGAGGCAGCCGCGGGCAGGGCCGCCGCCGGGCGCTGCCACCCGCGCGAGCCCCGCGCCCGCAGCCACGCCGTGGTCTCCTCCGGCGGCATCGCCGCCGCGACCAGCCATCCCTGTACGGCGTCACAGCCCAGGTCGCGCAGGCGTTCCCAGGTCTCGTCGTCCTCGACGCCCTCGGCGACGACGAGCAGCCCCAGCGAGTGCGCGAGGTCGACCGTGCACCGGACGATCTCCGCGTCCTCGGTGTCGATCGCCAGCCGGGCCACGAACGACCGGTCGATCTTCAGTTCGCTGACCGGCAGCCGGCGCAGATGCACCAGCGAGGAGTACCCCGTGCCGAAGTCGTCCAGCGACATCTTCACGCCGTGCCCGGTCAGCCCCGCGAGGGTGTCGGCGGCCCGCTGCGGGTCCTCCAGCAGTACGTGCTCCGTGATCTCCAGTTGGAGCGCTCCCGCCGGGACGCCGTGCCGGGCGAGGCGGGCGGCGACGGATCCCGCGAAGCCGGGGGTGTGCACGTCACGCGGGGACACGTTCACCGCGACCGGCACGAAGAGACCCTGCGACCGCCACCGCGCCACCTGCGCGAGCGCCGTCTCCAGCACGTACTCCGTCAGATGCGGCATCAGCCCGGACGACTCGGCGATCGCGATGAACTCGTCCGGCGGCACCCGCCCGCGCTCCGGGTGCACCCAGCGCACCAGCGCCTCCAGGCCGGCCACCTGCCCGTCGAAACGCACCTTGGGCTGGTAGTGCACCTCGACCTCGTGGGCGTCCAGCGCCCGGCGCAGGTCGGCGAGAAGGCCGAGGCGGTCCGGGGTGTTCGAGTCCCGCTTGGACTCGTACACCTCCACTCCCGTGCGGTCCCGTTTCGCCTGGTACATCGCCACGTCGGCGCGGCGTAGCAGGCCTTCGGCGTCGAGAGCGTGGTCGGGGAAGACGGCGACGCCCGCGCTGGCCTCCAGCACGAGGGTGAGACCGTCGAGGTCGAGGGGGGAGCTGAGCGCGGCGACCAGGCCGCGGGCGATCCGGGTCGCGGACGTCGTGGAGTCGGCGACCGGCAGTAAGACGGCGAACTCGTCACCGCCGAGCCGGGCGGCCTCCGCCCCGCGCGGCAGGGCCAGCCGCAGCCGGTCGGCGGTCTGCAGCAGCAGCCGGTCGCCCGCGAGATGGCCGAGAGTGTCGTTGACCGATCGGAACCGGTCGAGGTCTATCAGCATCAGGGCGGCGCGGGCGTCGATCCGCTCGGCGTCGTCCAGCGCGGTCCAGATGCGCTCCAGGAGCCACTGGCGGTTGGGCAGCCCGGTGAGCGGATCGCGCAACTGCTCCTCAGCACGGGCCCGGGCTATCCACAGGGTGGAGTCGAGGGCGATGAGGGGGATGGCGAACAGCGGCAGCAGAATCGGCTTGGCGACGGCGACCACGCAGATCAGGGGCGCGATGCCGAGCAGCGCGACGGCGACCAGGCCGTGCCGGGCCAGGGCGGTGCGGGCGATCGTGGGCAGTCCGCCCGCGCGGGGGGCGTGCAGGTACCACAGCAGGGTGCGGGAGACCGCGAGGTAGGCGGTGGCGACCAGGACCACCTCGGTGGCGGTGTAGAGGTTCCAGGTGGCGGGGCCCCAGGGGTCCTCGACGGACGGTACCCGGCCGAAGGCGGCCAGCAGGAGGGCGCCGGCGCCGATGCCGAGGATGTCCACCGCGCCGTGCAACACGCCCTGCCGCCAGCGGTGGCGCCGGGCTATGCCGACGAGCACGACGACGGTGAGGCTCACCATCCCGGCGGGCACCCAGCCGTACAGCAGCAGGACGGCGAGGGTGAGGGCGGCGCCGGAGCCGGTGCCGCCCCACCAGCGGGCGCGGCCGAGCGCGACCAGGTGGCCGACGATGAGGCCGGTCAGCACGGCCAGCGCCCAGCCGGCCGTGCCGGACGGGAACAGCGCGTGGTGGTCGGTGAACGCCTGCAGGAACCCGGCGCCGAGGGCGAACCCGGCCGCCGCGACGACCGCCGCGGGCAGCGCGGGCCAGGACAGGTGCCGTTCGGTGTCGGTCTCCGGCAGTCCGGCGGCGTGCCCGGCGGTGAGGGCGGCGCCGTGCCCGTCCAGCACGACGCGCTGTCCGGCTCCCGGGTCCCGCGTCGCCGCGGCACTCGCGCGCCAGGCCGAACAGAGGCCCCCTCGCCAGGCGCCGGCCATCCGGCGCAGCCGTGAGTACGGGGCGGCGCTCTCGGTCGGTTCCATTCCCGTCCCTCTCACAGCCGGCGGTGCCCACGCCACGCGGCCCGATGCCCGACAACCCTCAACGGCACCGCGTTTGGAAAACCGTTCCCCGTACTCACCGGGAGCAAGGGAATGCCCCAACCGCAGCTGGGCACGGCAGGTGCACACCTCAACAGTAGGCCGCAGAAGGCTTCCACGGGCAGCGGTCGTCGACGGTTGCCCGAATGCGCCCCGGCCGCCCGTATGCATCTGGTATGCGCCGATCGGGTGTTCCTCAACCGCTACTCGCCGGTCGGAAGTGCCACCTCCGACGCCGCCTCAGGCCCTTGCTCCAGCAGGACGTTGAACCCGTCCTCGTTCAGGACAGGCACCTTGAGCTGCATCGCCTTGTCGTATTTGGATCCGGGGTTGTCGCCCACCACGACGAACGAGGTCTTCTTCGACACCGAACCCGTCACCTTGGCGCCCCGGGTCTGGAGCGCCTCCTTCGCGCCGTCCCGAGTGAACTGTTCGAGCGTTCCGGTGACGACGACCGTGAGGCCTTCGAGGGGGCGGGGGCCCTCGTCCTCGCCGGTGCTCTCCTCCTCCAGGCGGACACCGGCGGCCTTCCACTTCCGGATGATCTCGCGGTGCCAGTCCTCGGCGAACCACTCCTTGAGCGAGGCGGCGATGATCGGGCCGACACCGTCGGTGGTGGCCAGCTCCTCCTCGGTGGCCTGCTCGATGCGGTCGACCGAGCGGAACTCACGGGCCAGCGCCTCGGCCGCGACCGGGCCGACATGACGGATCGACAGGCCGGTCAGCACGCGGGCGAGCGGGCGCTCCTTGGCGGCCGCGATGTTCTCCAGCATCGCGAGCGCGTTCTTCTTCGGCTCGCCCTGCTGGTTGGCGAAGACCGTGACGATCTTCTCCTCGCCGGTCTTGGGGTCCCGCTTGGGCAGACCGCTGTCCTGGTCGAGGACGTACGCCTTGATGGGCAGCAACTGCTCAAACGTGAGGTCGAACAGATCGCCCTCGTCCTTGAGCGGCGGCTCGGCGGGCTCCAGTGGCTTGGTGAGGGCGGCCGCGGCGACATAGCCGAAGTGCTCGATGTCCAGCGCCTTGCGCCCCGCCAGGTAGAACAGTCGTTCGCGCAGCTGTGCGGGGCAGGCACGGGAGTTCGGGCAGCGCAGGTCGATGTCGCCCTCCTTCATCGGCCTGAGCGCCGTACCGCACTCGGGGCACTCGGAGGGCATCACGAACTCGCGCTCCGTGCCGTCGCGCAGGTCGACGACCGGGCCGAGGATCTCCGGGATGACGTCACCGGCCTTGCGCAGCACCACCGTGTCGCCGATGAGGACGCCCTTGGCCTTGACCACGTCCTGGTTGTGGAGAGTGGCGAACTCCACCTCCGAGCCCGCCACCGTCACCGGCTCGACCTGCGCGTACGGCGTGACGCGGCCGGTGCGGCCGACACCGACGCGGATGTTGACGAGCTTGGTGTTGACCTCCTCCGGCGCGTACTTGTACGCGATCGCCCAACGCGGGGCGCGGGCCGTCGAGCCGAGGCGGCCCTGGAGACGGATCTCGTCGAGCTTGACCACCACGCCGTCGATCTCGTGCTCCACGGAGTGGCGGTTCTCGCCGTAGTACGCGATGAACTCCCGTACGCCTTCGAGGTCGTCGACCACCTTGTTGTGCCGCGAGGTGGGCAGGCCCCACTGCCCCAGCAGGTCGTAGGCCTGGGAGAGGCGGGTGAGGCCCTCGAAGCCCTCCAGGGCACCGATGCCGTGCACCACCATGTGCAGCGGGCGGGTGGCCGTGACGCGCGGGTCCTTCTGCCGCAGCGAACCGGCCGCCGCGTTGCGGGGGTTGGCGAAGGGCTTGTCGCCGGCCTCCACCAGCCGGCGGTTCAGCTCCTCGAACTTCTCCATCGGAAAGTAGACCTCGCCGCGGATCTCCACCAGGTCCGGGACGCGGTCGCCGTTCAACCGGTCCGGGATCTCGGCGATGGTCCGGACGTTGGGGGTGATGTCCTCGCCGCTGCGGCCGTCGCCGCGGGTGGCCGCGCGCGTGAGGCGGCCGTGCTCGTAGGTGAGGTTGACGGCGAGGCCGTCGACCTTGAGCTCGCACAGGAAGTGGTAGTCCTGCTCGCCCAGTTCGCGGGCGATGCGGTCGGCCCAGGCCGCCAGTTCGTCGTCGTTGAAGGTGTTGTCGAGGGAGAGCATGCGCTCGCGGTGCTCGACCGCCGTGAACTCCGTGGCGTAGGACCCTGCGACCTTCTGGGTCGGCGACTCCGGGGTGCGCAGCTGCGGGTACTCCTCCTCCAGCTCCTCCAGGGTGCGCAGGAGCTGGTCGAACTCCGCGTCACTGACGACGGGAGCGTCCTTCACGTAGTACCGGAAGCGGTGCTCCTCGACCTGCTCGGCGAGCCGCGCATGCCGCTCCCGTGCCTCGGCGGGTACCGCTGTGGACTCCGCTTGCTTGTCGCCGGCCACCGTATCGTCCTCCCGTTACTCAGGGTTGTCCGCGAGGGATCTCGCCGCCTGGACGCAGTGGGCGAGGGCCTGTCGCGCGTACGCGGGGGAAGCGCCCGCGAGTCCGCACGGCGGCGTTACCGTGACCGTCTCCGCGAGAAGCCCCGGAGACAGCCCCAGCCTGCGCCAGAGCGTCCTGACACCCATGACGCTACCGGCAGGGTCCGACAATGGGCCGTCCGTGCTCGGCACGACACCGATGAACAGCCGCGTGCCGCCCTCCACGGCCTCACCGATCGCGTCGTCGTCACGCTCGGTGAGCAGTGAGAAGTCGAAGGAGACGGCTGCGGCACCGGCCCGGCGCAGCAGCGCGAACGGCACGTCGGGGGCGCAGGAGTGGACCACGACCGGGCCGCCGTCCTGCACCCCGGCGACGTCGCGCAGGGTGGCCTCGACGAGCTGCCGGTCGACGGCGCGGTGGGTGCGGTAGCCGCTGGCGCTGCGGACCTGGCCGCGCAGTACGGCGGTGATGGACGGCTCGTCGAGCTGGAGCACGGGGTGGGCGCCGGGGACGCGCCTGCGGATCTCGGCGAGATGCTGGCGCAGGCCCTCGGTGAGGGAGCCGGCGAGGTCGCGGCAGGCACCGGGGTCGGAGAGGACCGCCTCGCCGTTCCTCAGCTCCAGCGCCGTGGCGAGCGTCCAGGGCCCGACGGCCTGCACCTTCAGCGGGCCCTCGTACCCCTGCGTGAACTCCTCCAGGGCGTCGAGGTCCTCCACCAGCCACGACCAGGCCCGCTTGGTGTCCCGCCCAGGCCGGTCCCCGAGCCGCCAGCCGCTGGGCTCCACGCGAGCGTACAGCTCGACGAGCATCCCGGCGGTCCGCCCGATCATGTCGGCGCCGGGCCCCCGGGCGGGCAGCTCGGGCAGGAAGGGAAAGTCCTCGAAGGACCCGGTGACGGTCTTGGCGGCCTCACGGGCGTCCCCACCGGGCAGGGAGCCGACCCCGGTGGCGGCACCGAAGCTGAACTGGCTGTTTTCGCTCACCCGGGCAGCCTACGGAACGACCGCCGCGACTTTCACCGCCCGGGTCGCACCGTCAGGTCGTTCACCTCCGCGTCCCTCGGCAGGTCCAGGGCCGTCAGGACGGTCGTGGCGACGGACTCCGGGTCGATCCACTTCGCGGGGTCGTACTCCTTGCCCTCCTGCTGGTGGACCTTGGCCTGCATCGGGCTCGCCGTGCGGCCGGGGTAGACCGAGGTGACGCGGACGCCGTTCGCGTGCTCCTCGTGGCGCAGCGAGTCGGCGAGGGCCTTCAGGCCGTGCTTGGAGGCCGCGTACGCGGACCAGTCGGCGTGGGCGCTCAGTCCCGCACCCGAGTTCACGAACACCACGTGGCCCTGTGCGGCGCGCAGTTGAGGCAACAGGAGGCGGGTGAGTTCGGCGAGGAGACCTCCCGGCTGAAGCACACGCTCGTCGCCACCGGCGAGACCCGCGGCTTCGAGGCGGCGATCCCCGACCACGAGGCCGCGCTG
>NZ_JBFBJT010000249.1:0-6187 GCF_040686175.1 Streptomyces sp. NPDC086077
CGCCGCGGTGCCCGCGCTGCTGCCGTGGCCCGGGGCGGACGAGATCTACGACCGGCGGTGGATCCACCAGGACCCTCAGGCGATGGCGGACGCTCTCGCCGGGCTGGGCGAGGAGGGCTGGCGGGACGCCGGGCAACTGGCCCGCACCCAGGTGCGGGAGAAGTTCTCGCTGCGCCGGGTCGCCCGGGACTGGACGGAGCTGCTGGTGTCCCGCTGACGGGTCCGGGCGGGCGGCCGGACCCGCCGGGTTCAGGCCGCCCGCTCCGGTTTGACGACCCGGAACACGAACTGACCGCAGAACATCAGCTTGCGCAGGTTCACCAGCGCCGTGCGCCGTCCGGTCTGCTCCGCCCAGCTGTCGATCTCGACGTTGAGCGGCGACTCCTCGTTCCAGTACCGCCCGTACTCCTGCTTCGAGCCGTTGCCGTAGGACCGCATGATCAGTGTCACCCCGTCCAGGGACGGCCGGATCTCCTTCAGGGCCAGTCCGGCCTCCTCGACCAGCACCCGGAATCCGTACGGCGTGTAGTTCCACAGGCTGAAGGAGTGGTACGGCTCGAACTGGGACGTGCTGCCGATGAACAGCCCGCCCGGCCGCAGCACCCGGCCGATCTCCGCCAGCAACTCACGCGGGTGCGAGACGTGCTCGAAGACCTGGTGCGAGTAGATCAGCGGCACGGTGTCCGAGCGGAACGGCAGGCGGACACCGTCGAAGTGGACCAGCGGATCCCCGCCGGGCCGGTGCTGCCGGGACTCCGGAGAGTCCCGGATGTCCACGCCGACCCATCGCACCTTCGGATCGTGTCTGCGGAAGAGCGCGACGGACGCGCCCCGCCCGCACCCGAGGTCGACCACCCGGTCCGGCGCGCCCGGCGAGGTCATGACTTCGTCCAGGTAGTAGCGGGACGTGACCTGGCGGGCGTGGTCGTCGGGGATGCAGTCGCGCATGAGGTCCCACAGGGTCGCCATGCGCCGAGGCTAAGGACGTGCCGCACCCGCGGCCCAGCAACCGTGCGGCGGTTCGCGCCCGCCGCCACCCGGAAGGCGTGATGGCGCGGCGCACCCGGCCCATGCCGGCCCTCGAGGCCGGGCGGGCCTCAGCCGTCGACCGCCACCATGCGCTGGAGCAGGTCCCGCAGCGTCCGCCGCTCCTGCTCGCTCAGCCCGGCCAGCGGCTCGCGGGCGAAGCGCAGCGAGTCGCGCAGGCTGCGGGCCACCCGGCGGCCCTCGTCGGTCGCCGCCGCCAGCTTCACCCGGCGGTCGGCCGGATCCGGGCGGCGCTCCACCAGGTCCCGCGATTCGAGGCGGTCCACGATGCCCGTGACGTTCGACGGCTCGCACCTGAGCTTGTGGGCCAGCTTGCGCATGGGGAGCGGCTCAAGGGAGAGCAGGCTGAGCAGCTTCGCCTGGGCGCCGGTCAGCGCGTGCTCGGCGGCCGCCTCCTCGTACTCCTCGTGGTACCGGGCCACGACCGAGCCGATCAGGTCGACGACCTCCATGGTCAGCGCGTCGGGGCGGGTGCTGTGAGGTGTGGCCATGCCGTCCAGGGTACCCCGTTACTTGACAGCATGAAATGTTAAAGCGCATCGTTGTTTCAGGTACTGAAGTATCAGGTGCCGACGCATGAGCCCGAAGCCCGAGGAAAGGTGCCCCCCATGACCGACACCCCCGCCCTCCCTGACGTCAACCGCGAATGGCACCTGGCCGCCCGCCCCGTCGGCTGGCCCAGGCCCGAGGACTTCGCCCTGGTCGAGGCCCCGATGCCCACGCCGGGTGAGGGACAGGTCCTGGTGCGGAACCTGTATGTCTCCGTCGACCCCTACATGCGCGGCCGCATGAGCGCCGCCAAGTCCTACGCCGCCCCCTACGAGCTGGGCAAGGTCATGCAGGGCGGCGCCGTCGGCGAGGTCGTCGCCTCCCGCGCCGAGGGCTTCGCCGTCGGCGACCACGTCCTGCACTTCTTCGGCTGGCGCGAGTACGCCGCCTTCGACGCCAAGAACGCCGTCACGGTCGACCCGCAGGCCGCGCCCCTGTCGACGTACCTCGGCGTCCTCGGTATGACCGGGCTCACCGCCTACGCCGGTCTGCTGCGCACCGCCGCCTTCAAGGAGGGCGACGTGGTGTTCGTGTCCGGCGCCGCCGGCGCCGTCGGCAGCCAGGTCGGGCAGATCGCGAAGCTCAAGGGCGCCTCCCGGGTCATCGGCTCCGCGGGGTCCGACGAGAAGGTGAAGCTGCTCGTCGAGGAGTACGGCTTCGACGCCGCCTTCAACTACAAGGCGGGGCCGGTGAGCGAGCAGCTGCGCGACGCCGCCCCCGACGGCATCGACGTCTACTTCGACAACGTCGGCGGCGACCACCTGGAGGCGGCCGTCGGCTCCCTGAATCAGGGCGGCCGCATCGCGATCTGCGGCATGATCTCGGTCTACAACGACACCGAGCCCGCCCCCGGCCCGCGCAACCTCGCCCGCCTGATCCAGACCCGCGGCCGCATCGAGGGCTTCCTGGTCGGCGACCACTACGACCTCCAGCCGCAGTTCGTCCAGGAGGTCGGCCCCTGGGTCGCCTCGGGTGCCCTCAAGTACCGCGAGACCGTCGTCGAGGGCATCGAGAACAACCTGGAGGCCTTCCTCGGCGTCCTGCGCGGCGACAACACCGGGAAGATGATCGTCAAGCTCTGAGCGCAGGCTCGCGCGCCAAGGGCCCCGGCGGCGTGCGCCGGTCACTCGTGGAAGGCCACCTCCGGGTGCCGCGGTGACGGGCCGTCCAGCAGCGGCTGGGCGACGCCCTTCAGAGGGAGGTCGAAGTTCGAGGGGCGCGTGCTCCGGGCGGTCGTGCTCCGAGGAGCCCGGCGATGTGGGCGCGGCGTGTGTGGTCCCCGAGCCGAGCGGCGCGAGGGACAGTCCGAGTAACGCGGCGGCGACGGCGTACCTCCGGGGAGTCAGGTCAGTGCCTCCCCGCCTCACTCTTCCTTGGATTTCCGGTATGCGGTAACTTCTTTCCGAAGTCGTCGGGGATCGTGGGCGCGAGTCCCGGGCGGACCGAGGAGGAAGACCACCGCATGCCCATTCAGCAGTCCGACGTCCTGTACACCGCCGTCGCCACCGCCCAGGGCGGCCGCGACGGCCGGGTCGCCACCGACGACGGCAAGCTCGACGTCGTGGTGAACCCACCCAAGGAGATGGGCGGCAGCGGCTCCGGCACCAACCCGGAGCAGCTGTTCGCCGCCGGCTACAGCGCCTGCTTCCAGGGCGCACTGGGCGTCGTCGCCCGGCAGGAGAACGCCGACATCTCCGGGTCGACCGTCACCGCGAAGGTCGGCATCGGCAAGAACGACGAGGGCTTCGGGATCATCGTCGAGATCTCGGCGGACATCCCGGGCGTCGACGAGACGACCGCGAAGGCGCTGGTCGAGAAGGCCCACCAGGTCTGCCCCTACTCCAAGGCGACCCGCGGGAACATCACCGTGACGCTCGCCTGACGGCAACCCGTCGCGCACGACGAAGGCCGCACCCCAGGACGTGGGGTGCGGCCTTCGCCCCTCCTTCGGGGCCGGACGGCCTGAACCGGGGTCAGTCGGCCGGAGCCCCGCTCACAGGGCCGCCCGGTGCGCCGCCCGGACGAACCGTTCGTTCTCCGGTGCCGCGCCGCCCGGAAACGCGCAGCGCCGCCGCGTGTACCCGTACGCCAGCCCGCTGCGCGGATCCGCGAAGGCCTGCGAACCGCCGGCCCCGCTGTGCCCGAAGGCGCCCGCGCCCAGGAACGGGTACCAGTTCTCGGCCGTCGCCTGGAAGCCGAGACCGAACGCCTTGTGGGTCCGGGCCACCAGGTCGTGGCCGACGGCGTGGATCTGGCCGACCTCGGCGACCGTGTCCGGCTTCAGCAGCGGTGGCCGCCCGGCCACCTCGCTGATCGCCGCCGCGTACATCCCGGCGAGCCCGCGCGCCGATGCCACGCCGCCCGCCGAAGCCGGTCCCTTGGCGCGGACCAGGCGGGAGTTGGCGTGGTCCACCAGCTCGCCCGGGTCGCCCACATGCGAGTTGAAGGCGATCGCGGTGAGCGTGTGCGGTCCGGCCGGCTGGGCGTCCAGCACGGCCTGCTGTTCGGACGACGGCAGCATCGGCTGCACGGACCGGAAGCGGACCTCCTCGGCGGCGGGCAGCCCGAGGAAGAAGTCCAGCCCGTAGGGGGCGCGCACCCGCTCCTCGTACACCTCCTGGAGGGTGCGGCCCGTGGCCCGGCGCACCACCTCACCGGCGAGCGCGCCCATCACCAGCGCGTGGTAGCCGAACGCCGTGCCGGGACGCCAGAACGGCCGCTGGTCCGCGAGCCGCTCGGCGACCATCCGGTCGTCCGCCAGCTCCTCCTCGGTGAACCCGGCGTCGAGCCCGATCAGCCCCGCGCGGTGCGTGAGCAGCTCGCGCAGGGTCAGCGCGCTCTTCCCCTCGGCGCCGAACTCCGGCCAGTAGTAGGTCACCTTCCGGTCCAGTTCGAGCGTGCCGTCCTGGACGAGGAGCGCGACGACGAGGTGGGCGGCGCCCTTGGTGGACGAGAAGACGCCGTGCAGCGACTCGGCCGAGGCGCCGTCCGGACCCGCCCACAGGTCGACGACCCGCCGCCCGTGCACGTAGGCGCACAACTGCCCCTCGTAGTCCGCCCGCTCCCGGGCCACGAACGCGGCGAACTCCGCGCGCACCTCCTCGTAGCCGTCGGCGACGGTGCCGTGGATCTCCTGCGTCATCCGATCTCCTTTTGCCTCCTCGGCCGTCCGCTGCTCGCGTGTGTGCCGTGGTCTACCTGGTCGCCAAGGTGAACAATGCCCGCCCGACCTGAGCGAATTCCCCCTTGGGGTGATCACGGAAGAGTGGTTCCGTCCCGAAGAGCACCGCACGCGGGCCACTGATCACCGACGCCCGTCCCGCCGCGGCCCCGGGCCCGCCGGTGCCGTCCGGCAGGGCGCGCCAGTGACCCGACACGAGCGGATTCCCGGTCGCGTACGACTGTTCCACACGCACCCCGCGTCCGAGATCCGTGAACCACAGCGGCGCGTAGACGAAGGTGTGCTCCGGCGCACCCGCGGTGATCCGGCCTCCCGCGTTCACCACCCGCACCACCCCGTTGGCGTCCCCGTTGCCCTCGACGGGCTTGACCGGCAGCAGCCCGGCACCGGCGTTGAGTTCCGCCCCGGCCGCCCCGCGCCCGACCAGACCGTGACCGTCGAGGAAGCGGCCGAGAGCCTGCCGCGCCGCCGGGTTCAGGTCGTCGTACGCCAGCCCCGCGGACACGAACAGCACGTTCACCCCCGACCAGTCGAAGCCGGCGTTCAGCACTCCGGCCGACACCGGCGTCACCTCGAAGCCCATCTCGCGCAGCGCGAACAGCTCACCCGAGGTGACGGCCGCCGCCACCCGTACCCGCGTCAGCGGGGTGCCGCCGGTCAGCCGTGTGGCGTCGAAGGCGACGTCGTGGGCGCGGGCCGCGGCCGTCGCCTGCCGCCGGGCCGAACCCGGCACGAGCGCACTGCCGTCGGCCGCCTGCCGGACCCGTACGCCCTGGGCGAGCAGGGAGTTGAGGGCCGCGACCTCGCGCGGATCGCCGAGGCGCAGCCGCAGGTCGCCGCGCGGGGCGACGTACCCCACGCGCGCCGCCTCGCGCACCGGTTGCAGCCGCACGGCGGACAGCCCGCGCACCGGCTCGACGGTGGCGCCCCACAGCCGGCCGAGGCTCCAGCCGGAGATGTCGTACATCGTCGACACCTCGGCGCTGATGTCCCGCCCGTCGGCCAGCAGCACGTTGGCGAGACCGCGCTTGGGCTGGCGCATGTCGACGACGTACGAGCCCTTGGCGTACCAGCGGCCGGAGAGCCGGAAGGAGTGCGTCGCGCGGCCCACGCGG
This sequence comes from Streptomyces sp. NPDC086077, assembly GCF_040686175.1. Classification (NCBI taxonomy): domain Bacteria; kingdom Bacillati; phylum Actinomycetota; class Actinomycetes; order Kitasatosporales; family Streptomycetaceae; genus Streptomyces; species Streptomyces sp. NPDC086077. Next base: position 5,893 of record NZ_JBFBJT010000249.1, read on the forward strand.
ACGTCCCCCGCGAGCAGATGGCCGACCAGACGGGAGGCGGCGGCGGGGGAGCGCTGGCCGCCGCCCACCGGAATGACGTAGGCGCGGGGGAAGGTGGTGGTGTAGACGTCCTCGGGGCCGATGCCGGGGACCCCGGGCACGGTCTCCTCGGACACCGGCACCTGCGCGGCCCCGGCGAGGCCGCGCCGGAAGACCTCGATCTGGTCGGCGACCAGCGTGCGGCGCTTGTCCCGCACGTAGTCCAGGGTCGCGTCGAGCGCGGCACCCGCGACGGCCATGTTGACCGCGGACCGGC
>NZ_JBFBJT010000250.1:0-6150 GCF_040686175.1 Streptomyces sp. NPDC086077
CTCGATGGCGCCCTTGCCCCACTCGTCCTTGTGCCGGGAGAGGCGCTTCTCGGTGACGTAGGAGAGGAAGGTGGGGATCTCGGCGCCGCCCGCCGGGATCGCGCCGAAGGGGAAGCCGATGAACGGGCCGCGCAGCCACGACTTCCAGGTGCGCCGCACATCGTCGCGGCCGAGCCAGGGGCGGCCCACCGGGATCGGCTCGCCCGGCCGGCGCCGCAGATGGGCGGCGACCCACAGGGCCTCGCCGATCGCGAACAGGCCGACGGCGACGATCACCACGTCGATGCCGTCGGCGAGCTGGAGCGAGCCGAAGGTGAGTCTCTGCTGGCCGGTCATCTGGTCCAGGCCGACCAGGCCCAGCGTCAGTCCGATGAACAGGGACGCCAGACCGCGGATCCGGGACGAGCCGAGGACGGACGTCACCGCGATGAAGGCGAGCACCATGATGGCGAAGTAGTCGGGCGCGCCGATGTCGACGGCGAGCCGGGCCACCGTCGGGGCCAGGGCGACCAGGAGGATCGTGCCGACCATGCCGCCGGCGAAATGGCCGATGGCGGCGGCGGCCAGCGCCTGCGCGCCTCGCCCCGACCTGGCCATCGGGTTGCCTTCCATCGCGGCGACCACTGCGGCGCTCTCACCGGGGGTGTTGAGCAGGATCGAGGTCGTCGAACCGCCGAACATGGCGCCGTAGTAGATGCCCGCGAACATGATGAACGCGCCGACGGGGTCGAGTCCGTACGTCACCGGCAGGAGCAGCGCGACCGCCATGGCCGGGCCGATGCCGGGCAGGACGCCGATCGCGGTGCCGAGCAGCACGCCGAGGGCGGCCCACAGCAGGTTGAGCGGGGTCAGCGCCGTGCCGAAACCGTCCAGCAGGGAGTTGAGGGCGTTCATCTCACAGCACTCCCATCAGGGGGCCGCCGGGCAGCGGCACGCCGAGCAGGTTGTTGAACACGGCGTAGGTGACGAGGGACAGCACGGCCGCGATGAGCGGGTCGCGGTCGGGGCGGCGGCTGCCGAGGGCGAAGGCGGCGCCCCAGAACAGCAGGGCGCCCGCGACGGGGAAGCCGAGCGGTTCGATGAGGACGGCCGCGCCGAGGAAGACTCCGGTGAGCAGCAGGACCGTACGCCAGTCGGCGGGCTCGGACAGGTCGACGTCCTCGCCCGTCTCGGCCTGGCCGCGGCCGCCCCGCAGCACGTCGACGGCGAGCAGGACGGCGATGAGCAGCAGCCCGGCGCCGACGGCCAGGGGCACCGTCCGCGGGCCGACCGGTCCGCGCTGGGCGATGTCGACGTCCATGGTGAGCGCGTCGGTGAGCACCAGGGCGCCGAGGGCCAGCAGCAGGACGCAGACGCCGAGTTCGGAGTGGTCGCGCAGCCAGGAGCGGCGGGCCGGGGTGGGCGCCGGAGGGATGTCGGCGGTCGGGGTCGTCACAGTCCCAGCTCCTTCAGTACCGAGACCACCCGCTGGTCCTGGGCGTCCAGGAAGTCCCCGAACCTCTCGCCGGACAGGAAGGCGTCGTCCCAGCCGTTCTTTTTCATGGACTCCTGCCACTCGGGCGAGTCGTGGAGTTCCTCGACGAGGCGGACGAGTTTGCCGCGCTCGGCGTCGGAGAGGCCGGGAGGGGCGACGATGCCGCGCCAGTTGGTGAAGTTCACGTCGTAACCCGCCTCCTGGAGGGTGGGCGCGTCCAGGCCGTCGACCCGCTGGGGTCCGGTGACCGCGAGGAGGCGCAGCTCACCGGCCTTGATCTGGTCGAGGTACTCGCCGACGCCGGAGACACCGAAGGCGACCTTGTTGCCGAGGATGGAGGCGAGGAGTTCGCCGCCGCCGTCGAACGGGATGTAGTTGACCTGCTTCGGGGAGATCCCGGCGGCGCGCGCCATCAGCATGGGCGCGAGGTGGTCGGGGCCACCCGGTGAGGAGCCGCCGCCGACGGGGAGTTCGCCGGGGTCGGCCTTCCAGGCGTCGATGAGCTCGTCGATCGTCCGGTAGGGCGAGTCCTTGGCGACCACCACGACGTCCTGCTCCTCGGTGAGGCGGGCGATCGGGGTGGTGTCGGCGAGGGTTCTGGGCGCGTCGTTGGAGCGGACGGCCCCGACGACGCCGAGCCCCATCGACATCGCGAGCTTGCCGTTGCCGTGCTCGCCCACCAGGCGGGTGAGGCCGACAGTGCCGCCGGCGCCGGGCAGGTTGAACACCTCGATGCCGGGGGTGAGTCCGGCGTCCTCGGCGTTCTTCGCGGCCGTGCGCGCGGTGATGTCGTAGCCGCCGCCCGGTGTGTTGGGGACCATGAAGCGCAGGCCCGGGATCTGTGTGCCGGTCCCGGTGCCGCTGCCCGTGGTCAGCAGCGGGGGTCCGATGAGGACGAGCACGGCGGCCCCGAGCAGGGCGAGGGGGGTGCGCGAGCGCACGATGCCACCACCTGTCGGTCTGTCGATGGGGTTGGGGAAGGCCCTGTGGGGGGAGGGTGAGGTGGGCCATATGTTGCCCCCCGCCTCGCCGGGCTGTCCCGCTTGCGGAACCAACGGAGGTTCTGGTCTTTGTGTCAGCGGCGGTTGCGGCGGCGCCGGTCCGCGGCCGCCGACCCTGCGGCGACCGGTCTCTTTCCTCCGGCGCAGGTGGAGGCCATGATGGGGCGACCCAGCCCCTGCAGCCTCACCACCGAGAGATCGAGTACGCCGTGGTCGCCACCTTTCGTCGTCAGACCCTCGCCGGCGAGATGCTGGTGCTCCAGCTCGCCATCGTGGTGGTGGTGCTGGTGGCGGTCGCCGGGGTCTCGCTGGCGCAGTCGGAGGCGACCTTCGACCGGGTGGAGGGCCGCCGGGTGGCCGCGCTGGCCGAACAGCTCGCGGCGAACCCCCTGGTGCGCAGCCAACTGGTGGTTCCGCTGCCGCGCGAGGCACTGGCGCCGCTGGTGAGCTCCACGCAGTCGCAGTCCGGGGTGACCTCGGTGACAATCGCGGACGCGGACGGGCGGATCGTCAGTTCCACGGACCCGACGGCGATCGGTGGGCCGCTGCCGCTCGGCGACGGTGCCACCCGAGGGCGCGGCTGGTCGGGCGAACTGACGCTGGACGGCGGGCGCGAGCGGGTGGCCCAGGTGCCGGTGCTGGGGGCGGCGCGGGAGAACCTCGGGCGGCATCTGGGCACGGTGATGGTCGGCGAGGCCTCCCCCACCGTCTGGCAGCGGCTCAGTGGCGCGTCCTCGTACCTCCTCGCCTACCTGGGCGTCGCGAGCGCGCTGGGGCTGGCCGGCTCGCTGCTGCTGGCCCGGCGGGTCAAACGGCAGACGCTCGGACTGGAGCCACGGGAGATCGCGGGGCTCGCCGAGCACCGGGAGGCGATGCTCTACGGGATCGCCGAGGGCGTGGTCGCCCTGGATCCGCAGCACCGGCTCACGCTGGTGAACGAGGTGGGGCGGCGGCTGCTCGACCTGCCCGGGGACTGCGTGGGGCGGAGCCTGGCGGACCTCGGTGTCGAGGGGCGGCTGCGGGACGTGCTGGCCGGGGACCGGGACGGCGCGGCCGACGAACGCGACCAGGTCGTCGTCCGGCACGGCCGGGTCCTGGTCATGAACCGGATGGCGGTCCGCAAGGACGGGCGGCCGCTCGGATCGGTCACCACGCTGCGCGACCGTACGGAACTGGCCCGGCTGGAACGGGAGATCGGCTCCTTCCGCAGCTCCTCGGAGCTGCTGCGCGCCCAGGCGCACGAGTTCGCCAACCAGCTCCACACCATCTCCGGGCTGATCCAGATCGGCGAACAGGAGGAGGTGGTCCGCTACATCCGCGCCCTCAACCAGCGCCGCCAGTCCCTGGACGTCACCCTGAGCCGCCGTGTCCGCGACACCGCCGTGGCGGCCCTTCTGATGGCCAAGTCCTCACAGGCCGCCGAACGCAAGGTCCGTCTGCGCATCTCCGACGACACGGCGCTCGACCGCCTGGCACCGCAGGACGCGGCGGACGTCGCGACCGTGGTGGGCAACCTGGTGGACAACGCGGTGGACGCCGCGGCGGCGGGTGGGGCGGCCGCGACCGCCGGGGCCGGGGCGGGGGCGGTGAGCGGCGGCCGGTCCGGCGGGCAGGACGAGGGCCGTGGCCGGTCGGGCCGCAGCCATGGGGCCTGGGTCGAGGTCGGGTTGCGGCAGGACGCGGCCAGTGTCGAGATCGCCGTCCGGGACTCGGGGCCCGGTGTGGCCCCCGACCTGGCCCGGGAGGTGTTCTCGCACGGCTTCACCACCAAGGCCGCCCGCAACGGCGAGCGCGGAATCGGCCTGGCGCTGACCCGGCTGGTCTGCGAACGGCACGGCGGGGAGATCTCCGTGCGCAACACCCCCGACGGCGCACTGTTCACCGCGCGCATGACCCTCAACCACCTCACCGACGCGGTGGCGGAAGGAGCGGACCGATGACCGGCAGACAGGGAACGCCCGGTCCGCGGGAGCCGATCGACGTCCTCGTGGTCGACGACGACTTCATGGTGGCCAGGGTGCACCGCGCCTTCGTCGAACGGGTCAGCCCGTTCCGCGTGGTCGGCGTCGCCAGCAGCGGCCGGGAGGCCGTTGACGCCGTCGACGAACTGCGCCCCGACCTGGTCCTGCTCGACCTGTATCTGCCGGACGTCTTCGGCCTGGACGTCATCCCGCGGCTGCGCACCGCCGGGCACGACTGCGACGTCATGGTGATCAGCGCCGCCCGCGAGACCGGCACCGTGCGCGGCGCCGTACGCCACGGCGTCGTCGACTACCTGCTCAAGCCCTTCGAGTTCGAGGACCTGCGGGCCCGCCTGGAGCGGTACGTCGCCCAGCGCGGACGGCTGCTGACCACCGTCGTGCGTGGCCAGGCGGACGTGGACCGGGTCCTGGCCAAAGCGGTGCCCGTGCCCGCCGCCGGTGGGCTCCCCAAGGGAATGAGCGTGGAGACCGCCGAACTGGTCGAGCGCGCCCTGCGCACCGCCGACGGCACTCTCTCCGCCACCGAGTGCGCCACCCTGACCGGCGTCTCCCGCGTCAGTGCCCGCCGCTACCTGGAGCACTTCCACACCACCGGCAGCGCCGACGTGTCCCTGCGGTACGGCGTGGCGGGGCGGCCCGAGCGGCGGTACAGCTGGCGCGTGTGAGGCGCGACGGTGCCGTGTCGGTCCTGCGGGGCGGGGCACTCGTACGCGGTGGCGCAGCTCATCCGGAGCCGCCGTGCTCACGCGGGAGGCAAGGATCATGGGACATGGTGGAAACGTCATCGACGAGTTGGTGACCGATCACCGTGAGGTCGAGGAGCTCTTCGGTCGTATCGAGGCGCTCGCGCCCGGGGACAAGGACCGCAAGCTGTACGCCGACCAGGTCACGATGGAGCTGGTCCGGCACTCGGTGGCCGAGGAGGCCTATCTCTACCCGGCGGTACGCCGGCACGTGCCGAACGGCGACGCCATGGCCGACGAGGAGATCGAGGACCACTCCAAGGCCGAGCAGATCATGAAGGACCTGGAGGGATGCGACGCCGGCGACCCCGAGTTCGACCGCCTCATCGGCATGTTGATGACCGAGGTCCGTGCGCACCTGGCCGAGGAGGAGGGGACCCTCTTCCCCGCGCTGCGCGCCGCCTGTCCCCCGCAGGCCCTCGACGAGCTGGGGGACAAGGTCCGCCAGGCGAAGAAGGTGGCACCTACCCGTCCGCACCCGTCCGCCCCGGACACGCCGCCGCTGAACAAACTGCTGGCGCCGGGCGCGGGGCTGGTGGACCGGGTGCGCGACGCGCTCTCGGGCCGTGGGAAGAAGGCGTGAACCGACCCAGCCCGATGAGGAAATCCCCGAGACCGTACGGCCGACCGTCACCGGCCGGCGGCGGCCTCAGGCGATCAGCGCCCGCCCCGGCCCCAACCGGTCCAGCAGCGGCTCCTGGTACAGCTCGGCGACCGGGGCCAGGAGGTCGGGGTGGCGCAGCAGTGCCGCCGCCTGCCGGTCGTGCGCGTCGGGCGCGACCAGGCGGCGGAACTCCGCCGGCTCACCCGTGATGCGACCGCCGTCGGCCAGCGCGGTCACCGCGCGGCGGGCCAGTCCGGGGTCGGTGAGCAGACAAGCGGCCCAGCTCGCCACCACCTCGTCCACCCAGGTGCGCCAGGCGTAGGTGTCGGGGTCCTCTCCCCCTTGG
>NZ_JBFBJT010000251.1:0-6115 GCF_040686175.1 Streptomyces sp. NPDC086077
GCCCGAACGTCAGCCGGGCCGCCAACGCCCCCGCCTCCCGGATCGCGGCGACGACCGTCTCGGCCTCCTCCTGCGGACAGTGCACGATCACCTCGTCGTGCTGGAAGAAGACCAGCTCGGCGGCCAGGTCCGCGCAGGTGCGGCGCAGCGCGGCGAGCAGCAGCAGCATCCAGTCGGCCGCGCTGCCCTGGACGACGAAGTTGCGGGCGAAGCGGCCCCGGGCGCGGGCGTTGGTGGAGGCGTGACCGGGCACCCACTGCTGGGAGTCGGAATCCTCCTCCGCCGCGGTGACCGGGATGCCCGCCTCCTCACCGGCGTCCTCGCCCGCCCCTGCGGCCGGCGGGCAGGTCCGGCCGAGCCACGTCCGCACCAGCCGTCCCTCCTCACCCGCGCGGGCCGCGTCGTCGACGTACGCCACCGCCTTGGGGAAGCGGCGTCTGAGGGCGGCGAGGTTCCTCAGGCCGTCGCCGGAGGTCTGGCCGTAGACCGCGCCGAGCACGGCGAGTTTGGCCTGGGCGCGGTCGCCGGAGAAGGCACGGTCGGAGACGGACTGGTACAGGTCGCTCTCGCGGCCGGCCACCTCCATCAGGCCGGGGTCGCGGGAGATCGCCGCCAGCACTCGCGGCTCCATCTGGTCGGCGTCGGCGACGACCAGCCGCCAGCCCGGGTCGGCGACCACGGCACGCCGGATCACCTTGGGGATCTGCAGGGCGCCCCCGCCGTTGGTCACCCAGCGGCCGGTGACCGTGCCGCCCGCCAGGAACTCCGGCCGGAACCGCCCCTCCCGCACCCAGTCCTGCAGCCAGGACCAGCCGTGCGCGACCCAGATGCGGTACAGCTTCTTGTACTCCACCAACGGCTTGACCGCCGGATGGTCGAGGGACTCGATCTCCCAGCGCCGTGTGGAGCCGACCTTGATCCCGGCCTGCGCGAAGGCCTTGATCACATCGGCCGGCAGATCGGGCCGCACCCGTCGCCCGAACGCGGTGGACACCTCCTCCGCCAGCTCGGCCAGGCGGCGCGGCTCGCCACCGCCCGTGTACCGCTCGCCGAGCAGTTCGTGCAGCACCTCGCGGTGCACCTCCGCGCTCCACGGCACCCCCGCGCGGTTCATCTCGGCCGCCACCAGCATCCCCGCCGACTCGGCTGCCGTCAGCAGCCGCATCCGGTCGGGGTGCGCGGCCCGGTCGTGCCGCCGCTGCTGCTCGGCGTACACGGCGATCAGGTCGTCCAGGGGGAGGTGCCTGCCCTGGGGCTCGAACAGCGGGGACTGCGCGCCCGGTTCGGCCGCGCGCTGCGGGGGGTCGGGCGGTACGGGGCCACCGCGCAGCCGGGCGAGTGCGGCGGCTGCCGAGCGGGGTTCGCCGTACCGTCCCTCGTGGCCTAGGAGGAGGGTCTCGGCGTCCTCGATGTCGTAGCACCGCTCGACCCGCACGCCTGTGGCGAGCAGCCGCGGATACACCTCGGCGGTGGACCGCCACACCCACCGCGTGACGTGCGGTCGGCCGCGCACCGCCGCCGCCAGGTCCCCCTCCCGCCGCACCGGCCCGGCGGGCAGCCCGTCGGGACCGAGGGGGGCGACGTCCACGCCACTGTCCTCGGCCGGAGCGAGCGCCCATCGGTCGGCCATGCTGGTGAGTGTCGCAGCAGGGTCTGACAACGGACCGCCGCGGCGACGCGGCGCCCCCTGAGCCCCGCCAGCCGACGCCCACGCGACACGACGCCCCCAGCCTCCGGACCAGAGCGGCCCTCGCCTCCAGAGCAGAGCCGCCCCCGGCGCCCCAGCCCCCCGCAGAACCCCCAGAGCCCCTTCAGCTCCCCCCAGGGCCCTCCCCCGCGCCCCCCTCGCGCTCGCGCATCAATTGCTCAAGTGCCTCGGTCACGTACTGTTCCACCCCCGCCTTGGTGATGCCGAGGCCGGACAGCAGGCCCTCGCCGTTCTCGAACTCAAGGAGGGCAAGCAGGAGGTGCTCGGTGCCGACGTAGTTGTGGCCGAGGCGGAGGGCCTCGCGGAAGGTGAGTTCCAGGACCTTCTTGGAGTCCGAGGCGTACGGGACGAGTTCCGGGCCCTCCTCCGCGGCCGGCGGGAGCGCCGCGGTCGCAGCCTCACGGACCGCGTCCAGGGTGACGCCCTGTGCCGTGACGGCCAGCGCGGCGAGCGCCTCCGGCTCCGTGAGCAGGCCGAGGACGAGGTGCGCGGGCAGCCCTTCGGCGTGGTGCGCCGCCTTGGCCGCGTCGTGCGAGGCCACGACCACCCTCCGCGCGCGGGGGGTGTAGCGGCTGAAGCCCTGGCTCGGGTCCAGGTCCATGGACTCCTTCGGCACGAACCGCTTCTGCGCGGCCTGCCGGGTGACGCCCATGCTCTTGCCGATGTCCGTCCAGGAGGCGCCGGAGCGCCGGGCCTGGTCCACGAAGTGGCCGATCAGGTGGTCGGCCACGTCGCCCAGGTGCTCGCCGGCGAGCACCGCGTCCTGGAGCTGGTCGAGGGGTTCGTTGTGGACCTTCTTGATGGCCGCGATGAGGTCGTCGAGACGGATGGATGACGTGAAGTCGGGGTTCTTCGCCATGTGTCAACCGTAGGTTGACACCCCACTGGCGTCAACCCTGAGTTGACAGCAATCCGCGTGACACGATCCCCACGTGGACACCAGCACCGTCGACCGGGCCTTCCAGGCCGCCCTCTACGCCCCCACCGAGGACCACGCCGCCCTCGACGCAGGCGCCTCCCTGCTCGCGGCCGACCCGGCGGCGGACGGGGAAGTCACCCGGCGGGGCGTGGAGTTCGTCGCCGGGGCCTGGCGCCGCGGCTGGCAGCCCGCCGACGTCGTACGGATCGTCCGCCGCGATCTGGACGACGTACACGAACGCCTCGTGGCCGCGCTGATCCTCGAGCAGGCGCCGGACGACCGTCCACGCGGCCCCCGCTGGGCGGCCCAGCTCGCCCAGCTCGCCGAGGAGACCCCCGCCGCCCCCGCCCGCACCGACCGCTTCACGCACGCCACCGCGGTCCTGGAGCTGTACCGCCTCCTGCTGCGCCTCCCCACCCTCGAAGACCTCGACGAGCCGCAGCCGCGGACGGGCACGCGGACGCGGTCGAGGACCGGCGCCGAGAGACAGCCGTTCGAGTCCCGGATGCTGACCCGCATCCGCGCCCTGCTCGCGAAGGCCGAGGCCACCGAGTTCCCGGACGAGGCGGAGGCCCTCAGCGCCAAGGCGCAGGAGCTGATGGCGCGGCACAGCATCGACGCGGCGCTGCTCGCGGGCCAGACGCGGGGCGGGGCCGGGCCCACGGCCTGGCGGATCGGCGTCGACCAGCCCTACGAACAGGCCAAGGCGGTGCTGCTCGACGTGGTCGCCACCGCCAACCACTGCCGCGCGGTGTGGAACGAACCCCTCGGCTTCTCGACCGTCGTCGGCTTCGCACCGGACCTGGAGGTGGCCGAACTCCTCTACACCTCGCTCCTCGTCCAAGCCACGACCGCGATGACGAAGGCCGAGGCCGCTCAGCGCGCGGGCGGCCGCAGACGCACGAAGACCTTCCGGCAGTCCTTCCTCGCCGCGTACGCGCACCGCATCGGCGTCCGTCTCGCCGCCGCCGCCGAGGAGACCGCCAGGCAGGCCGCCGAAGAGGCCGCCGGAGGGGCCGCCGGGCAGACCGGCGGCGAGGGCCACGCGGCCGGCGGGCTGCTCCCGGTCCTGGCCTCGCGCGAGGCCGCGGTCACCGAGCACGCGGAGAACATGTTCCCGGAGACGACCACGACCCGGCTGCGCGGAGTGACCGACGCGGCGGGCTGGACGGAGGGCTCACGGGCGGCGGACCGGGCGGAGGTCCGATCCCGCCGCCGTCTCGACTGACCCTCAGTCGCCGGCCTGCTGGAACGCCCCCACCGAGGCGTCCGGCACACCCCCCGCGCCGAGCGCGACAGGGCCGTACGACCACGCGAAGCCCCGCGTCGCCGAATCGCCCGGCAGGCCGATCTTCACCCTCGTGGCGTCGAGGCTGCCGCCGGCGCCCGCCTCACCCCGGACGTAGGTGATCGTGAACGTCGCCGCCGTGCCCTCGGCGAGCGTCAGCTTCTGCGCCTGGGCCGCCTCGTCCTCCGTCACGGTCGCGGAGGTGGCGTCGGCCTGGAGGCCGACGGTGGGGAAGCCGTCCAGGGTGCACTCGGCGCCCTGGTTGGTGACGGTGACGGGGATGTTGCCGGTGTCCCCGGCGAGGGGCGCGGCGTTGGCGGGGCCGACCTCCACGCCGACCTCGTCGAGTACACAGGCGGAGGTGTCCTGGCCGCCGTCGTCACCGTCACCGTCGCCACCGCCCGCACAGGCGGTCAGCAGCAGAGCGGCGGCGAGGGCGGCGGAGCCGACGGTGAGCGAAGTAGCGCGCATGAGTGGGTCCCCTGGGGTTCGTGACGATGCCCCTGGATCATCACGTACGCGGGCGCCGCACGATCACCCGGCCCGTCTCACCGGCGTCACCTCACGAGCCGGTCCCTGTGGTGGGCAGCCCGGCGGTCGGCAGGTTGGACGGCAGTTCCCCGCCCTCGGCCCTGGTGTACGTCTCCTCGCCGAGACCGCCGTCCCACGTCACCTTCAGGCTCGTGGCGCTGACGGAGCCGACCGTGCCGGTGCCGCGCTCGTCCTTGCCCTTCGAGCAGGTGAGCCGGATCGTCCGGGTGCCCGACGCCCCAGCCACGCGCCCGCTGCACATGGTCCCGCCGGTGGCGAACAGCCCGGCGGTCTCGCCGGTGACGACCAGCGCCACCGCCTCACCCTCGCTGGTGGCGAGCCAGCTGCCCTCCAGGTCCCCGGCCGCCCCGGACGGCGAAGCGCCACCGCCGGCGGTACCCGCCGACGACGTACCCGGGCCGGGAGTGGAGCCGGCCGAGGTTCCGCCCTGATCCGGTTCCGAGTCGCCGCCCCCACTGCAGGCGGTCAGCGCGACCGCCCCCACCACGGCCGCGGCCACGGCCGCGATCCGCACCCGCCCGCGCACCGCACCGCGCGCGTGGGCCACCGAAGTCGTCGCGGAAGTCACTGCATGCCCCCAGAGGTGAGCCGGTAGCCGATGGGCCGCACTGCCGCGCGGCCCTGCAGGCGGACTGTCGCACAGCGGTACAGCCGTACCACCGGATAACAGCACAGCCGCACAGTTCGACAACAGCACAACCCGACAACAGCACGGCCGGACAACACCACGGCAAGACGACCACACAGCCCGACAACCGGATGGCCACACAGCCCGACGACCACACAGGCGCACCGCCCTACGACCGTACCGTCCTAAGACCGGACCGCCTTACGCTCCGACGAGCACACAGCCGTACTTGCGCACAGGCATACGGCCCTACGGCCTGACAGTCCGGCAGTCAGACGATCGCAGCGAGCCGGCAGCCCGTGACGCCGTCTACCAGGACGACTTCCGCACCCCCGGCAGGTGCCCCGCGTGCGCCTGCTCCCGCAGACCCACCCGGGACAGCCCGAACGCCCGGAAGTACCCGCGCGGCCGTCCGTCCACCTGGTCCCGGTTGCGTACGCGCGTGGCGCCGGCGTCACGCGGCTGCCCGCGCAGCTCCCGCTGGGCGGCGAGGCGTTCGGCCTCCGTCGACGACGGCCTCCGGACGATCTCCTTCAGCTCGGCCCGCCGGGCGGCGTACCGCATGACGATCTCCTGCCGCTTCGCGTTCTTCGCGATCTTGCTCTTCTTGGCCATCAGACCTTCACCCCGCGCGCGCGGATGCGGGCCACCGCCGCCTCGACGCCGATCACGTCGACCGTCCTGATCCCCTTCCGAGTCTTCCCTGTTGGATCGACGTGTTGAAGCGGATCGAGCAGGGGTGGATGCGTGCCGAGTTGGCGTACGTACTGGGTGCCGAGGGACCGCCAGGTGGCGGGGGATCGCGTGCCGGTTCTGACTGGGTGGAAGGACCTGGGGGAGCGTGAGGATCGAGTTGGAATTCATCCTGGGGATCCGATTCTTCTTTCTCCGGACTACCGGATCGATGAAGCGCTTAGCCGGTATCTATGCCGGTCGTCGTTCGCCCGTCTGGCTCAGGAGACGAAACGGAACTACACGGACGACTACTGCCTGTTCTTCGATTTCCTGTGGCAGCGCGGG
>NZ_JBFBJT010000252.1:0-6107 GCF_040686175.1 Streptomyces sp. NPDC086077
GGCGCTCCCACTGGACGCTGCTGGCTCAGGCACGGGCGGTGGAGAACCAGGCGTTCGTCCTCGCGTGTGGAACGGCCGGGACCCACGCGGGAGTTCCGCAGGCCGGTCACTCGATCGTGGTGGATCCGTGGGGCGAGGTGCTGGCGCAGGCCGGCCCGGACCAGGAGGTCCTCACCGTGGAGTTCGACGCCGGGAAGGTGGCGACGACCCGGGATCAGTTCCCGGCGCTGAAGGACCGGGTGCTGGGGCTGGAACGCCCTCGACGCTGAACGCGCCAGGTCGCGAGGGGGCGGGACTGGAGCCGGATCAGTCGTCCTCCCGCTCCTTGTCCGCCAGATGGATCACGCACACCGTCACCGCGATCAGCAGCGCCGGGTCCGCGTCGTCCCGGACGACGTCCACCCCGTAGGTGTCCCTGACGTGCAGGAAGCGCCGGGAGATCACGGCGAGCAGCTCACCGTCGTACTCGATGGCGAACTCACGGTCGAGGATCTTGCCGCTGACGTCGAGTTCGGTGCCGTCGACCAGGTTCACCCGGTAGTGGTTGCGCAGCAGCGACAGCCGCTTGCGCCTGATGCGGGCCAGCGGCTCGCCGTCCCGCTCGATCACCATGGTGTCCCGCAGGGCGAACATCTTCTGCCGGATGTCGGCGAGCACCTGCCCCCGGGTGTCCTTCAGCTCGAAGGTGTCGCGCAGCCGCATCGCCTTGCCGTCGACGAGATAGGCCTTGTTGCCTCTGTCGTCCTCGATCCAGTAGTCGTCACCGAAGCCGAGGAGCCGTTCGCGCACGAGGAATCTCATGCCATGACCGGTTCCCCCGCGGCCGGTCCGAAACGCCGCCGGTAGGCCGACGGGCTGAGGCCGGTCTCGCGCCGCAGCCGCACCGACCGGCACCCTCACCGTCGGCGACCGCCACGACGACGTCCCGGACCACGTGGACGCGACGACGGGCCACACGCTGGAGTGACTGTGGGTCGCGAGGAGGCGGGTCGCGTGACTGTCAGTGGTGAGTGGCACTCTTGAGCCATGACCGACTCCACCCCGGCCCCGAGCCGCCGCCGCGCCCGTGTCCGTGCCCCCGAGCTGATCGGCAAAGGCGGCTGGCTGAACACGGGTGGGAAGCAGTACAGCCTGGCTGACCTGCGAGGGCGCATCGTCGTCCTGGATTTTTGGACCTTCTGCTGTATCAACTGCCTGCACGTCGTCGACGAGCTGCGTGAGCTGGAGGCCAGGCATCGGGACACCGTCGTGGTCGTCGGCGTGCACTCGCCCAAGTTCGTGCACGAGGCCGACCACGCGGCGGTGGCGGACGCCGTGGAGCGGTACGGGGTGGAGCATCCGGTGCTCGACGACCCCGAGCTCGCCACCTGGAAGCAGTACGCGGTGCGTGCCTGGCCGACGCTGGTGGTGATCGACCCCGAGGGGTACGTCGTCGCCCAGCACGCCGGTGAGGGCCATGTGCACGCCATCGAGCGCCTGGTGACCGAGCTGGAGGCGGAGCACGCCGCGAAGGGCACCCTGCGGCGGGGTGACGGACCGTACGTGGCGCCGGAGCCTGAGCCGACGGTGCTGCGGTTCCCGGGGAAGGCCCTGCTGCTGCCCGGGGGGACGTTCCTGGTCAGTGACACGACCCGGCATCAGCTCGTCGAGCTGGCGCAGGACGGGGAGAGCGTGGTCCGGCGGATCGGCTCCGGCGCGCGCGGATTCGCCGACGGGCCGGCCGACGCGGCGTCGTTCAACGAGCCGCAGGGCCTCGCCCTCCTCGACGACGGCTCGGTCGTGGTCGCCGACACCGTCAACCACGCCCTGCGCCGCCTCCATCTCACCTCCGGTGAGGTCGGCACCCTGGCCGGGACCGGCAGGCAGTGGATGCAGGGCGACGCCAGATCGGGCCCGGCGCGGGAGGTGAACCTCTCCTCGCCCTGGGACGTCGCCCTCTTCGGCGGCCGGGTGTGGATCGCCATGGCGGGAGTGCACCAGCTCTGGGCCTACGACCCCGTGAGCGGCGGTGTCGCCGTCGCGGCGGGCACGACCAACGAGGGGCTGGTCGACGGCCCCGGCCCCGAGGCCTGGTTCGCCCAGCCGTCGGGCCTCGCGGCGACGCCCGAGCGGCTGTGGCTGGCGGACTCGGAGACCAGCGCCCTGCGCTGGGTGGATCTCGACGGCGCTGTGCACACCGCCGTCGGCACGGGGCTGTTCGACTTCGGTCACCGCGACGGACCGGCCGCCCAGGCCCTGCTCCAGCACCCGCTGGGCGTCACGGCCCTGCCCGACGGCTCGGTGGCCGTCAGCGACACCTACAACCACGCCCTGCGCCGCTTCGACCCCGCGACCGGCGAGGTCACCACCCTGGCCACGGATCTGCGCGAGCCGAGCGACGCGGTGCTGGCCGGTGACGACATCGTCGTCGTGGAGTCGGCGCGGCACCGCCTGACCCGGCTGCGGTTGCCGGAGGAGGCGGTCCGCGTGGCGGGGGTCGCCCACCGCACCCAGCGCGCGGCGACCGAAGTGGCCCCCGGGCGCCTCCAGTTGGACGTGATCTTCGAGGCGCCCGCGGGCCAGAAGCTCGACACCCGCTACGGCCCCTCGACCCGCCTGCTGGTCTCGTCGACGCCTCCGGAGCTGCTGACACACGGCGAGGGCGCGGGAACCGACCTGTCCCGCGCCCTGGAGCTCGACCCCACCGTGCCGGAGGGCGTCCTGCATGTCTCCGCGATGGCCGCGTCCTGCGACGACGACCCCGCGAACGAGTACCCCGCCTGCCATGTCCACCAGCAGGACTGGGGCGTCCCGGTCCGACTCACCGAGCGGGGGACGGACCGCCTTCCCCTCGTCCTGGCCGGCCTGGACGCCTGACCTCACGGGGCGTCACACCGTCGCCCCCGTCACGCCGTCCGCTGCGTCACACGCCGTACCCGTCGCTGTAGCCGTCGCGCCGGGGGTGTTCCTCCTGCACGACCGGCTGCGAGGGCGGCACCACGACACGGCGCCGCCGCGCGATGCTGCTGAACGTCGTGACCCCGATCAGCCCGACGATCATCAGGATGACGCCGACCAGGTCGAGATTGACACCCTCCATGTTCCAGTCCGTCGCGAACGTGAGGATGGCTCCCACGGCGATGAGGATGATGCACCCGCCGAGGCCCATGAGTGTTGCCTCCCTGTTCCGGTCCGGTGATTCCGGAGCTTCCGGTGGACCTCGGGTACCCGCGCCCCCGGAATGCAGTCCTCACCGCCCGTCAACTCACGTGCCGCGGCGGGGTCCTCAGCCCTCCAGGAACGCCGCCAGCGCTCGCGTCAGCAGGTGGGGGTCCTCCACGCCGCACAGTTCGCGGGCGCTGTGCATCGACAGGATCGCCACGCCGATGTCGACCGTGCGGATGCCGTGCCGGGCCGCCGTGATGGGGCCGATGGTCGTGCCGCAGGGCATGGAGTTGTTGGAGACGAAGGACTGGAAGGGCACGCCGGCCTTCTCGCAGGCCGCCACCCAGACCGCGCGGCCCGAACCGTCCGTCGCGTAGCGGTTGTTGACGTTGACCTTGAGGATGGGACCGCCGTTGACCCGGGGGTGGTGGGTCGGGTCGTGGCGTTCGGCGTAGTTGGGGTGCACCGCGTGGCCGGTGTCGGAGGAGAGGCAGACGGTCGCCGCGAAGGCGCGTGCCCGGTCCTCGTACGAGCCCCCGCGGGCGAAGACCGAGCGCTCCAGGACGCCGCCGAGCAGTGGGCCGTCGGCGCCGGTGTCCGACTGGGAGCCGTTCTCCTCGTGGTCGAAGGCGGCGAGCACGGGGATGGAGGTCAGTTCCGCACCGCCGCTCGCGGCGGCGGCGAGCGCGGCCACGCCCGCGTGCACGGAGAGCAGGTTGTCGAGCCGCGGGCCGGCCATCAGCTCCTGGTCACGGCCGAGGTAGGCCGGCGGCTCGACGGAGTGCACCATCAGGTCCCAGCCGGTCGTCTCGCCGGCGGCGATCCCCGACTCCGCCTCCAGGAAGGCGATCAGGTCGCCGTCGCGCACGTCGTTGCCGAGGCCCCAGATGGGCTGGAGATGCCGCTGCTTGTCGAGCTTGAGGCCCTCTGAGGACACCGAGCGGTCAAGGTGGATCGCCAGCTGCGGCACCCTCAGCAGCGGCCGGTCGACGTTCACCAGCCGGGTCGTGCCGTCGCGCAGCGTCAGCCGGCCGGCGAGGCCGAGGTCGCGGTCCAGCCAGGAGTTCAGCAGCGGCCCGCCGTAGATCTCCACGGCCACCTGGCGCCAGCCGTGCGCACCGCTGTCGGGCTGCGGCTTGACGCGCAGGTTGGGGGAGTCGGTGTGCGCGCCGATGATCCGGAAGGGGGTGTGCGGTGCGGCACCCTCCGGGACGTACCACGCCACGATCGCGCCACCACGCAGCACGAACCTGCCGCCGCTCGCCCCGTCCCAGGCGTCCGTCTCCGCGACCTGCCGGAAGCCCGCCTTCTCCAGCCGCTCGGCGGCGTTCGCCACGGCGTGGTACGGCGAGGGACTCGCCGCCAGGAAGGACATGAGGTCGTCGGTGTGGCCGCGGTCGAAGCGGGAGGGTTCGCTCATGGGGTTCACCTTAACGACGTACGAGGGCCCGCTCCCCCTGGCTGGGAGCGGGCCCTCGTAAGGACGATGTGGAAATCGCGGGGGCTGACCGGGGGAACCGGTCAGAACGCCGCTTCGTCGAGCTCCATCAGGTCCAGTTCGACGCCCTGGGCGACCTTGCGGGCCAGCGTCACGCCCGGCAGCACGTTGGCCGCGAAGAACTTCGCCGCCGCGATCTTGCCGGTGTAGAACGCCTTGTCCTTGGCGGAGGCCGACTCCAGCTTCTCGGCGGCGATCGCGGCGCCCTTCAGCAGCAGGTAGCCGACGATCACGTCACCGGAGGCCATCAGCAGGCGGGTGGTGTTCAGGCCCACCTTGTAGATGTTCTTGACGTCCTGCTCGGTGGCCGCGAGGTCGGTCAGCATCAGGCCGACGATCGCCTCCAGCTCGACGGCGGCCTTGGCGAGGTGCTCGCGGGCGCCTGCCAGGTCCTCGCCGCCGGTGCCGAGGGCCAGGAACTTCTTGATGTCCTCGGCGAGGGAGTTCAGCGCGGCGCCCTGGTTGCGGACGATCTTCCGGAAGAAGAAGTCCTGGCCCTGGATCGCGGTGGTGCCCTCGTAGAGGGTGTCGATCTTGGCGTCCCGGATGTACTGCTCGATCGGGTACTCCTGCAGGAAGCCGGAGCCGCCGAAGGTCTGCAGCGACTGGGCGAGCTGCTCGTAGGCCTTCTCGGAGCCGTAGCCCTTGACGACCGGCAGGAGCAGGTCGTTCAGGGCGTGCTCGGTGGCGGCGTCCTCGCCGTTCGCCTCCTTGACCTGGATGGCGTCCTGGACGGAGGCGGTGTACATGACGAGGGCGCGCATGCCCTCCGCGTACGCCTTCTGCGTCATGAGCGAGCGGCGCACGTCGGGGTGGTGGGTGACGGTGACCTTCGGCGCGGTCTTGTCCATGAAGTTCGCCAGGTCGGGGCCCTGGACGCGCTCCTTGGCGTACTCCAGCGCGTTGAGGTAGCCGGTGGACAGCGTGGAGATCGCCTTCGTGCCGACCATCATCCGCGCGAACTCGATGATCCGGAACATCTGGCGGATGCCGTCGTGCTTGTCGCCGATCAGCCAGCCCTTGGCGGGGTGCTTGTCGCCGAAGGTCATCTCGCACGTGTTGGAGGCCTTGAGGCCCATCTTGTGCTCGACGTTGGTGGCGTAGACGCCGTTGCGCATCCCCAGCTCGCCGGTCTCGAAGTCGAAGAGGTACTTCGGGACGAGGAAGAGGGACAGGCCCTTGGTGCCGGGGCCGGCACCCTCGGGACGGGCGAGGACGTAGTGAAGGATGTTCTCCGACATGTCGTGCTCACCGGAGGTGATGAAGCGCTTCACGCCCTCGATGTGCCAGGAGCCATCCTCCTGCTGGACCGCCTTGGTGCGGCCGGCGCCCACGTCGGAGCCCGCGTCGGGCTCGGTGAGGACCATGGTGGAGCCCCACTGCTTCTCGACGGCGACCGAGGCGATGTGCTTCTGGACCTCGTTGCCCTCCTCGAAGAGGATGCCGGCGAAGGCCGGGCCCGAGG
>NZ_JBFBJT010000253.1:0-6046 GCF_040686175.1 Streptomyces sp. NPDC086077
AACGCTCGGCTGGGAAACCCCAGCCGAGCGTCTGCATAAACTGCTCGCCGTCTGACCTAACCGATCATGTGTTGCGACGATCCCTAGAAACCGCCGCCGGTCACGGGGGCCTCGGCTCATCCCAGGGTCAGCGTGGCCTGCACTGGCAGATGGTCACTGGGGAACTGGCCGTCCACCGAGAACGTGTTGATGTCCGCGCGATGCACGGTGACGCCCGGCGTGGCGAGAATCCAGTCGATCCGGTCACCGTTCGGCGTCAGGGGCCGGTAGCCGTGGAAGGTCGCGTACAGGTCGCCTCGCTCGGCCGCCGTCTCCCAGGTGTCCGTGAGGCCGGCGCCCAGCATCGTGTCGTAGACCGGATTCATGTGCGCGGCGACGTTGAAGTCACCGGTCACCAGCAGCGGCAGCGAGCGGTCCAGGCCGGCGACGCGCTGCGCGATCAGTGCGGCGGCACGCGCGCGTGCGTCCTGGCTGCGGTTGTCGAGATGGGTGTCGAGGAAGTGGAACTCCCGGCCGCCGTCCCGCAGATCGCGGAAGCGGACCCAGGTGACCATCCGGATGGAGCCGCCGCCCCAGGTGTTCGAACCGATCACGTCGGGGGTGTCGGACAGCCAGAAGTGGTCGAACTCCAGCGGGGCCAGGCGGCGGGTGTCGTAGAAGATCGCCATGAACTCGTCCCGGCTGCCGCCCGCGCGGCCGGTGCCGATCCAGTCGTGGTGCGGGCCGAGGTCGGACTCGATGTCCAGGACCTGCTGGTAGAGGCCCTCCTGAGTGCCGACGAGGTGCGGGCGCTCGCGGCGCAGCAGCTCGCGCATCACGGGTCTGCGCACGGCCCAGCTGTTGGGTTCGGTGGTGCTCGCGAAGCGGAGGTTGAAGGACATGGTCCTCAGTCGGCGGTCGGCGCGCCGTGCCGGCTGCTCCGTGTCGCGCTCCTGCGCCGAGGCGGCCGACGACGACAGTGCTGTACTGGAGAGGGGCAGGACGACCGCTGCGGCCAGCGCGCTCTTCAGGCCCAGGCGGCGGGTGACTCGGCTCCGGTGCGGCACAGGGGCTCCTTCGGTCGGTGCGGCCAGGGGAGTGGGCGTACCGAGTGTTCTACCGCCTCATGAGATGAGCGTGAACATGCCGATAGGTCCGGGTGGCCCGGAGGGTGTTGACCAGGCGGAAGGTCCCCCGATAACTTCGGTCTACGGATTGTTGATTCCGCATAGCGGAAAATAGGAGGGTGTGGAATGGGTCAGGGCCAGCAGGAGCAGGTCGCGACGAGCCTCGCGGGCACGGTGAGCGAGGAGATCAGCGCCTCCCTCGCGCCGGTCGACGCCGAACTGGAGCGCCGCTACCCCGGAGACCCCGGCACCCGTCAGCCCGTCCACACCGTCTACGTACCCGGTGACGCCTTCACCGCCGACACCCTCCGCTCCTGGGGCGACCAGGCACTCGCCGCACTCGACGAACACGCCCCGGACGCCGCGTCCTTCGCCGCCGTCCTGGGGCTCTCCGACGAACTCGCCGAGCCCGTGTACGCGCGTGTGCGCGCCAAGCTGGAACGCGAGCCCATCGAGGACCTCCGGGTCGACTTCGAGGACGGCTACGGTCCTCACCCCGACGCCGAGGAGGACGAGACGGCGGCCCGCGCGGCCCGGCTGATCGCGCACGCGTACGAGAACGGCACGGCGGCGCCGTACATGGGCATCCGGATGAAGTGCATGGAGGCGCCGGTACGGGACCGGGGCATCCGCACCCTCGACATCTTCCTCACCGGCCTGATGCGGGCCGGCGGCCTGCCCGACGGGCTGGTGCTCACGCTGCCCAAGGTGACCTACCCGGAGCAGGTCACCGCCATGGTCCGGCTGCTGGAGGCCTTCGAGAAGGCGCACGACCTGGAGCCCGGCCGGCTCGGCTTCGAGATCCAGATCGAGACCAGCCAGTCCATCCTCGCCGCCGACGGCACCGCCACCGTCGCCCGGATGATCCAGGCCGCCGAGGGCCGCGCCACCGGCCTGCACTACGGCACCTTCGACTACAGCGCCTGCCTCGGCGTCTCCGCCGCCTACCAGGCCGGCGACCACCCCGCCGCCGACCACGCCAAGGCGGTCATGCAGGTCGCCGCCGCCGGCACCGGCGTACGCGTCTCCGACGGCTCCACCAACGTCCTGCCGGTCGGCCCCACCGTGAAGGTCCACGACGCCTGGCGCCTGCACTACGGCCTCACCCGCCGCGCCCTGGCCCGCGCCTACTACCAGGGCTGGGACATGCACCCCGGCCACATCCCGACCCGGTACGCGGCCGTCTTCGCCTTCTACCGCGAGGGCTTCGAACAGGCCGCCGGCCGCCTCGCCCGCTATGCCAACCGGGCCGGCGGCGACGTCATGGACGAGCCCGCCACCGCTAAGGCCCTCAGCGGCTACCTGCTGCGCGGCCTGGACTGCGGCGCCCTCGACATCGGCGAGGTGGCGCGGCTGACCGGACTCACCCGGGCCGACCTGGAAGGCTTCGCCGCGCCCCGGCGGGGCGACCTGACGGCGTCCGCGAAGTAGCCGGCAGGACTGGCACGGACGCGCCTGAGACGGACTCCGGCACCGCTGCCCCGGAGTCCGTACGGCACTCGCCGACGTGTCGTACCAGGCGCAGAACGGGGCAGCGGTGTCTTCGGGGGAGAACGGACAGGCGGACGGGACCGGTCGACTGCCCGCCGGACGCTCATGCGTGACGGCGCGGCTCGGCAGGGGCGGCACGGGGGCGGTCCGACGAGCGGCCGACAAGGTCCTCGGCCGCGAGGCCGCCGTCGAGGAACTGCGCACCTCCACCGACGCCGCCGGACCCCGAACTGGCCGAGCTGCGACTGCGGATGCGGCGTGAGGCCGCGCCGCCGCCAGCGTGCGGCACCCAGGTGTGGTCGCCGTGCACGACATCGCCGGCATCGACGGCCGTCCGCTGATCGTGATGGAACTGGTCGCCGGCCCCTGCCCGGACGACGCCCTGCGCGACCGCGGAACCCGCGACCCCCGCGAGGCCGCGGGGATCGGCGCCAAGGTTCATGGACGCGCCGGCCGCCGCCCGCCGCGTCGGGGTCCTGCACCGTGACGTCAGGCGCGGCGGTTGCGGAGGCGACGGTGCGACGGGAGGCAGCGGTACCGAGACCACCCCGCATTCCGGTCTGCTGAGCAGCGACGGGCGTCTGGGAATCGGCTGCTACTCGGTCAGCGGGGTGGACCGCACCAGCAGTGCAGGCGTCCGGGTTCGAGCGACCGGTCAAACCGCCGGCGGCAGCTCACCCGAGCCACGAGTGATCAGCCGGGTCGGCAGTTCGATCTTCTCGGGGACGATCAGCGAACCGTCCAACTGGCGAAAGAGCCGCTCGGCCGCGGTGCGGCCCAGTGCCGCCGCATCCTGAGCGACGACCGTGACCCCCGGCTGGAGCAGGTCCGCCAGTTCGATGTCGTCGAAGCCGACGAGCGCGATCTGGCGCGGGTGCTCGGCCAGGACCCGGATCACCGTGACCGTCACCCGGTTGTTGCCGGAGAAGATCGCGGTGACGGGGGAGGGGCCGGACAACATCTCCTCGGCCGCCAGCCGCACCCGCAGCGGATCCGTGGCACCCAGGGACATCCAGGGGTCCTCGACCGGTATGCCGGCGTCCTCCATGGCCGCCCGGTAGCCGCGCAGACGCTCGGCCGCGGTGTGGATGCGGGGCATGTCGCCGATGAACCCGATCCGCCGGTGCCCGTGCGCGATCAGATGGGCGACGCCGTCCCGGGCCCCGCCGAAGCTGTCCGAGAGGACCACGTCGGCGTCGATCTTCCCGGCCGGACGGTCGACGAACACCGTGGCGACGCCCGCCTTCAGCTCGGGCTCCAGATAGCGGTGGTCGTCACCGGCCGGGATGACCACCAGCCCGTCCACCCGCCGCGCGCACAACGCCAGGACCAGCTCCTGCTCACGGTCCGGGTCCTCGGCGCTGGAGCCGTTGATCAGCAGGGCGCCGTGCGCGCGGGCCACCTCCTCCACGGCGCGGCTCAGGGGGCCGTAGAACGGGTCGGCGAGGTCCTCCAGGACCAGCCCGATGCTCGCCGTACGGCCCTTGCGCAGGACGCGCGCACTGTCGTTGCGGCGGAAGCCGAGCGCCTCGATGGCCTCCTGGACGCGGCGTTCGGTCTCCGGGGTCACCCCCGGTTCCCCGTTCACGACCCGGGACACCGTCTTCAGTCCGACGCCGGCGCGGGCCGCTACGTCCTTCATGGTGGGCCGGTTTCCGTAGCGGTTTCCGGCGAGGCGGTGGGTCTCGGGCACGGTGAGCTGTCCTGTCCTGTGGTCCGTGGGGGTGCGTGGGTCCATGGTTTGTATGAGGATGTGGCGTCGAGCATAGAGCCTGGACAACGTTGTCAGCAGCGGGAGAGACTGTCCCCCGCACTTCCCGGCCCCCGCCCCACCGCAGGGCCGGCCAGCCCATTTCCCAAGGTTGACGGGGGATCCCACACTGATGCACACCGACCTCGTGGCTGCGCTCGACATCGGCGGCACCAAGATCGCAGGCGCGCTGGTGGACGGCGGCGGCCGGATCGTGGCGCGCGCCCAGCGCCCGACGCCCGCCCAGAAGGACGGCGACACCGTGATGCGGGCCGTCGAGCAGGTGATCGGCGAGCTCACCGCCTCTCCGCTGTGGAGCCGCGCCGAAGCGGTCGGCATCGGCAGCGCGGGCCCGGTGGATGCCTCCGCGGGCACGGTCAGTCCAGTGAACGTCCCCGGCTGGCGCGACTACCCCCTGGTGGCCCGGGTCCGGGCGGCCACCGGAGGGCTGCCCGTCGAGCTGATCGGTGACGGCGTGGCCATCACCGCCGCCGAGCACTGGCAGGGCGCGGCACGCGGCCACGACAACGCGCTGTGCATGGTCGTCTCCACCGGCGTCGGCGGCGGCCTGGTCCTCAACGGACGGCTGCACCCAGGCCCCACGGGCAATGCCGGTCACATCGGCCACATCAGCGTGGACCTCGACGGCGACCCTTGCCCGTGCGGTGCCCGAGGCTGCGTGGAGCGCATCGCCAGCGGCCCCAACATCGCCCGCCGCGCCCTGGAGGGCGGCTGGCTGCCGGGCCCGGACGGCGACACCTCCGCCGCGGCCGTGGCCGCCGCCGCCCGTGCGGGCGACCCGGTCGCCGTGGCCTCCTTCGAACGCGCCGCCCAGGCACTGGCCGCCGGCATCGCGGCCACCGCGACCCTGGTCGAGATCGACATCGCAGTGATCGGCGGGGGAGTGGGTAATGCGGGTGACGTGCTGTTCGCGCCCCTGCGCAAGACCCTCGCCGACTACGCGACCCTGTCGTTCGTCCAGCGTCTGACCGTGGTGCCCGCCCAGATGGGCACGGACGCGGGGCTGGTGGGGGCCGCGGCGGCGGTGCTGGGCAGGAGAGCGGAGGCCACGGCGGCGGGTGTGTGAGCGGCGGCAGGAACGTTCACCCGGTGGCCGGGACCGGTCGAACGGGCAGGAGTGGGATCGGTGGAACGGGTATGAGTGCGTGACCCCGGACCGGGTCCGTCAGTTGGTCGGGGCATGAAGAAGCGCAGCATGCTTGCCATCGCCTCCCTCGCCACCGGCTTCGTCGTCGCGGCGGTCACCCCTTCCCACGCCGTGGGCGACGGGCTGAGCAACATCAACGTCGGAGACACCCTCCAGACGCTCGACAACACCATCGCCAGCGAGAGCCTGCAGCTGGACAAGAACGCCCTCGTGGGCGAGCAGGGCGAGAAGGCCGACGGCAAGCAGACCCAGAAGGGCAAGCCGGGCGGCAAGGCCGTCGGCAAGCACAACCAGAAGGGCAAGCCGAGCGGCAAGGCCGACGGCAAGCAGACCCAGAAGGGCAAGCCGGGCGGTAAGGCCGGCGGCAAGCAGGGCAACAAGGGCCACTGAGGCGGCGGACAGCCACACGGCGAGGCGCCGGCACCCGGGAAACGGGACCCTCTTCAACGCCTACCTGCCGGTCCGGGCCGCCCTGGTCGGGCCCTTCACCGACGCCGAGGCCGCCCACGCGCGACTCGAACCCGTGGTGGA
>NZ_JBFBJT010000254.1:0-5963 GCF_040686175.1 Streptomyces sp. NPDC086077
CGTGCGGCCGCCCCGCGCGACGGCCGTCGCGCGGGACCCGTTGGGGGACACCTCCGGACGGCTCTACGCGGCTTTGACGACCGTCGCCGCGTTGAAGCCGGCGTGGCCGCGGGCGAGGACCAGCGCGGTGCGGACCTCGGTGGCGCGGGCCTCGCCGGTGACCAGGTCGAGGTCGTAGGAGGCGTCGGGGTGCACGTTGGTGGTGGCGGGCACGACACCGTCCCGGATGGCGAGCAGGGCGGTCGCCACGTCGAGCGGGGCGGCGCCCGAGTAGAGGCGCCCGGTCATCGTCTTGGGGGTGGTGACCATGACGCCGTGCGGACCGAACACCGCGTTCAGCGCGTCCGCCTCGATCCGGTCCAGCTCGGGCACGGCCGCCCCGTCGGCGAAGACGACGTCGACGTCGCCGGCGTCCACGCCCGCGTCGGCGAGGGCGAGTTCGACGGCCTTGCGCAGACCGGGCGGGCGCTCGCTGCCGGGGGCCGGGTCGAAGGTGGCCGCGTAGCCGGCGATCTCGCCGTAGACCCTGGCCCCGCGCCGGGCGGCGGACTCGGCGGACTCCAGGATCAGGATGGCGCCGCCCTCGCCGGGCACGTGCCCGCCGGCGGCGGCGTCGAAGGGCAGGTAGGCCCGGTCGGGCTCCTCCCCCTCGGACAGCCGTCCGCTCGCCAGTTGGGCGACCCAGCCCCATGGGCAGATCGAGGCGTCGATCGACCCTGAGACGATCAGCTGGGTGCCCTTGCGGATCTGTCGCCGGGCGTGGGCGATCGCGTCCAGACCGCCGGCCTGGTCGGAGACGAGCACCCCGCTCGGGCCCTTCATGCCGTTGCGGATGGAGATCTGGCCGCTGTTGACGGCGTAGAACCAGGCGAAGGACTGGTACGCCGAGACGTACTGGCTGCCCTGGCTCCACAGCTTCTGCAGCTCGCCCTGGCCGAACTCGAAACCGCCGGAGGAGCTGGCGGTGACCACGCCCATGTCGTACGCGGACAGCTCGGCGGGCGTGACGCCCGCGTCGGCCAGCGCCCAGTCGGTGGCGACCAGGGCGAGACGGGTCATGTGGTCGGTCTGCGCGAGCAGCCGGCTCGGCAGGTGGTCGCCGGCGTTGAAGCCGGGCACCTGACCGGCGAGCTTCGCCGGGTAGCCGGTGGGGTCGAAGCGGGTGATGCGGCCGATGCCGCTCTTGCCCGAGCGGGTGGCCGCCCAGTAGTCGTGGGCACCGAGGCCGTTGGGGGCGGCTATGCCGAGCCCCGTGACGACCGTGCGCGTCGCGGCCGTGCTCATGCCGCGCTCCTCTCCGGTCGGGCGAGCACCATGGCGCTCTGGAAGCCACCGAAGCCGCTGCCGACGGTCAGCACCGCGTCGGTGTGGTGCTCACGGGCCGTCAAGGGCACGTAGTCCAGGTCGCACTCGGGGTCGGGGGTGTGCAGGTTCGCCGTCGGGGGCACGACGTTGTGCTCCATGGCGAGGACCGAGGCGGCGATCTCGATCGAGCCGATCGCGCCGAGCGAGTGCCCCACCATCGACTTGATGGACGACACCGGGGTCCGGTAGGCGTGGTCGCCGAGGCTCTTCTTGAACGCGGCCGTCTCGTGCCGGTCGTTCTGCTTGGTGCCGGAGCCGTGCGCGTTGACGTAGTCGATGGCCTCGGGGTTCAGCCGGGCCTCGTCCAGCGCGACCGTGATCGCCTCGGCCATCTCCACGCCGTCCGGGCGCAGTCCGGTCATGTGGAAGGCGTTGCAGCGCGAGGCGTAGCCGGCGATCTCGGCGTAGATGTGCGCGCCCCGCCGGAGCGCTCCTTCGAGCTCCTCCAGGACGAACACCGCCGAACCCTCGCCGAGCACGAAGCCGTTGCGGGTCCCGTCGAAGGGCCGCGAGGCGTGCTCGGGGTCGTCGTTGCGCGGGGTGGTGGCCTTGATCGCGTCGAAGCAGGCCAGGGTGATCGGTGAGATCGGGGCGTCCGTCGCGCCCGCCACCACCGCGCAGGCCGAGCCCTCCCGGATCAGTTCGGCGGCGTGGCCGACCGAGTCCAGGCCGGAGGTGCAGCCGGTGGAGACCACCGTGGCCGGGCCCTCGGCGCCCACCGCCCACGCCACCTCGGCGGCGAAGGAACTGGGCACCAGGTAGTCGTACAGATGCGGCACGGCGTAGGTGTGGTCCACCAGTTCCAGGCGCCCGCCGTCGCTGACGACGCGGTACTCCTGGTCGAGGCCCATGGTGGCGCCGACCGCGCTGCCGATGGTGACGCCGACCCGGTGCGGGTCCGCGCCGGTCAGGTCCAGACCGCTGTCGGCGAGCGCCTCGCGCGCGGTGACCACGGCCAGCTGGGCCGCCCGGTCCATGCGGCGGATCTCCTGCGGGCTCAGTCCGTGCTCCTGCGGATCGAAGTCGATCTCGGCGGCGACACGGGAGCGGAAGGAGGACGGGTCGAAGAAGGTGATGCCCCGGGTCGCGGTGCGCCCCTCGCTCAGCAGCTTCCAGAAGTTCTTGGTGCCGACACCACCGGGGGCCGTGACGCCGACCCCGGTGATGACCACTCGCCTGGCGCTCACGCCCGGCCCTCCCAGTCGTAGAAGCGCGTGGCGACCGCGTCCGCGGGGGACCGCCAGGTCGCCGGGTCGTAGGCCTCGATGAACGGCTTGAGGTCCTCGCTGATCTGCACGAAGCGGGGGTCGGTCTTGGCCGCCTCGATCAGCTCGCCGCCGTTGTCGGTGTCGAAGTCCTGGAGGTGGAAGTACAGGCCGCGGTAGGCGAAGAGCTGGCGGCGCCGGGTGCCCATCAGATGCGGCATCCCGGTCTGGTCGAACTCCTTGAACAGCCGGGCCACCTCAGGGCTGTGACCCGGGTCCATCCGGGCGACGATCAAGGTGCTGTGCATGATCTCTCCATTCAGCGGTACGTCGCAGGGGCGCGGAGGTCGGTCGACGGCGTGCGGGTGTCGCCCAGGTTCAGCGCGCCGGGCCGAACCAGTGCTCCAGGGCCATCGGGAGGTCCGCGTGGCTGCCCGGGGCCGCCCAGGCCACGTAGCCGTCGGGGCGGACGAGGACGGCGGTGGTGCCGGCCAGCGGGCTGTTCTCCGGCAGGACCGGCGCGGCCGTGACGATGTCGATGCGGTCCTGCCAGTCCCAGGCGCGCTCGCGCAGCCGCTCGTTGTCCGCGAGGTCCAGCAGCACACCCCGGCCCGCGTGCAGGGCCTCGGTGCTGGAGGAGACCAGCCGGTGCCCGGTCAGCTTGACGTCGGGCAGCCGGCGGCCGAGCAGCGGGTGGGGGCCGCCGTCGAGGTCGTAGCGGATCTCCAGGCCGGACACCATCGCCGCGAAGTGCCGGCTGACCTCGGGGTAGCGGATCAGCTCGTTGAGCACGTCGCGCAGCGGCTGCACCTCGGGCCCGGACAGGAACAGCAGCCCCTGCGCCTGGGTGTTCATCAGCAGCCGCTTGCCGACCGGGTGCCGCTCGGCGTGGTAGGTGTCGAGCAGCGCCTCGGGCGCCCGGCCCCGGGCCACCGCGCCGAGTTTCCAGCCGAGGTTGACCGAGTCCTGGATGCTGGTGTTCATGCCCTGGCCGCCGGCCGGCAGGTGGATGTGCGCGGAGTCCCCCGCGAGGAGGACCCGGCCGCGCCGGTACTCGGTGACCTGCCGGGTGGCGTCACCGAAGGACGACACCCACACCGGCTCGGCGTGCGAGATGTCGTCGCCGGTCAGCCGCTGCCAGGCCGCCGCCACCTCGTCCCAGGTCGGCGGCTGCTCCCTGCGCTGCGGCGGGGTGCCCCGCTCGCAGACGATCAGCCGGGTGATCCCGCCGGGCAGCGGGCCGACCATGACCATGCCGCCGGGCAGCGTCTCGCCGATCATCCGGGGCTCCAGCTGGATGCCCTTGACGTCCGCGAGGAACATCTCCAGGGTCGACGCGGTGCCGGGGAAGTCGAAGCCGGCGGCCTTGCGGATCGTGGACCGGCCGCCGTCGCAGCCGACGAGGTACTCGGCGCGCAGCCGGTGCACGCCCTCGGGGCCGCGCACCTCGACCTCGACGCTGTCCTCCTTCTCCTTGACGGACAGCACGTCCTGCCGGCGCCGGATGTCCGCGCCGAGCTGGGTGGCCCACTCCTCCAGGACGGTCTCGGTGACCGACTGGGGGATGGTCTTGGCGGCCTGGTGGGCCCCGTCGAGGACACCGAAGTCGACCGGCAGGCCACCGAAGTGGCCCACGTTGCTGACCTCGATGTCGCCGAACCGGGGCAGCAGTCCGCGCTGGTCGAAGATCTCCATGGTGCGGGCGGTGAAGCCGAGGCCGCGTGACTCCCCGGTCCGCGCGGGCAGCTTCTCCAGGACGATGACGTCGACGCCGGCGAGCCGCAGCTCGCCGGCCAGCATCATCCCGGCCGGTCCTGCGCCCACGACGATGACTTGTGCGTCCATGACACTCCTCGGGACAACCCGCCCTCCGGGCGGGGAAGGAACGGGTCGGAAAGAGCTCGGAAACGATCCGAAGCCGGCAAGGGTGGTTCAGCGGTAGAAGCGGCCGATGCCCTCGTTCGCCACCTGGGCGGCTGCCGCGTGCCGCGGATCGGGGGCGATCGCCTCGTGCCGCACCGCGACCTCGGCGAGCTTGATGGTGTGCTCGTCGCCGATCTCGGCGGCCCGGGCGAACACCTCGGCCACGTCCGGCGCCTGGGACAGCGGCGCGGCCGGCCTGGGCGTGACGTGGAACCACGTCAGCATCCTGCGGCTGACGGCCCGCGCGACCTGGTACGACGGCAGCCGCTGGTCCTCGGGCAGATGTGCGACGACCAGCCGTACGGCGGCCGGTCCGGTGACCGCGTGGATCAGCGGGATCGGGTGCCGCTGGGCGACGGTGGCGTAGATCCCGGCGTACTCGGCGACGAGGTCGTCCAGCGCCCGGGCGACCGGCTCCCGCCCGTCGTCCCCGTCCGGCAGGACAGGCCTTGGCTCCTGGTCCACGGTGACCCCGCCGGTGGAGTGCCGCGCGGCCCAGTAGCCCAGTCCCTGTGCCAGTTCGGCCAGTTGGAACCGGTTCTCCTCGCCGGCGGCGGCGACGGCCCGCACCGCGTGCGCGGTGCGGATCACCCCGTGCGTCAGCATCCCCGACATGCCCGGCAGCAGCCGGGGCCACCAGCGGGCCAGCACCTCGGTCCACGGATTGCCCGTCAGCTCCCGCTCGAACAGGCCGGTCCAGTCGGCGACCCGCGAGAAGTCGCCGAGCGCGGAACGCCAGTCCGCCGGGTCGGCCGGGTCGATGGCCCAGCGGCGTTCGGGGACGTCGTGGTACTCCCGGTTGCGCAGGTTGTGGTCGACCCAGCCGGGCACCTCGTCGGCGTACCCCATGTGCGCCAGCGCCTCGGCGGCCATCGGCGCGTGGTTGACGAAGGACCCGCCGTGCTCGAAACCCACTCCGCGCAGGCGCTGGAGTGCCTCGCCCACGGCGTCGGTGTACGTGAGTGCTGCCACGTGCATCAGTCCTTGATGTCGCAGACGGCGGCACCGGAGGACAGGGCCTGGCCCGCCGTGGCGGCCAGTCCCGTGACGGTGCCTGACTTGTGCGCGGTGAGCGGCTGCTCCATCTTCATCGCTTCGAGTACGACGACCAGTTCGCCCTGCTCGACCCGCTGCCCCTCCGCGACGGCGACCTTGACGACGGTCCCCTGCATCGGAGAGGTGAGCGTGTCGCCGGAGGCCCCGGCGCCCGCGCCGGGACCGGAGTTGCGGCGCCGGGGCTTGACGGCACCGGCCCCGACGAGGCTCAGCTGCCGCTCCGGCACCCGCCCCAGCGACGCGGGCAGCGTCACCTCCAGCCGCTGCCCGCCGACCTCGACGACGACCGTCTCGCGGCCGACGTCCGCGTCCTCCGTGCCGTCGGCGGGTGCGGTGAAGGGTGTGATGTCGTTGACGAACTCGGTCTCGATCCAGCGGGTGTGGACGGTGAAGGGGTCGGTGGAGCCGGTGAGT
>NZ_JBFBJT010000255.1:0-5942 GCF_040686175.1 Streptomyces sp. NPDC086077
CTCGGCGGGACTCGGCATCGACCGCAGTGGCCGCCTACCGCAGGCTGAAACGACGGCCCCGGCCGGTGGAGCCCTCCGCCGCGGTGCGGGTCCGGCGCGCAGGGCGGTCGCCCGCGGCGCGGGCCGCGCCACGGGCCTGGCGGGCGGGGGCCGGGGGGAGCTGGCCCTTGAGGGGGCCCCATTCATTGGGGTCGGGGACGCCCGGCGGCAGCATCTGGCGGCGCTTGGGCCCACCGTGCTCGGACTCGCCGGGCTCCTTCGCGCCGGGCCAGGCCTTGGCGACGCGGGCCGCGAGGACGAAGTCCTTGCGGAGGGGGTGGCCTTCGAAGGTCTCCGGCAACAGGAGGTGGTCCAGGCCGGGGTGGCCCTCGAAGCGGACGCCGAACATCTCGTGCGTCTCGCGCTCGTGCCAGCCCGCGCCGGCGAAGACCTCGACCGCGGAGGCGAGGACGGGGGCCTCGTGGGGGACGGTGGTGCGCATCAGCAGGCGGCGCACGGGGTCGAGGGCGACCAGGTGGGCCGACACGCGGAACCCCGTGCCGGGTTCGTCGACGGCGCTCAGCCAGTCGAAGTAGGTGCAGCCGAGCTCGTCGCGGGCGGTACGCAGGGCGGTGGTCCAGGACGCGGGCGGTACGTCGACGGTCAGGAGCTCGTACGACTCCTCGGCCGTGGCCTCCGTACCGAAAAGGTCCTCGGCGGGGGCGGGAAGCCAGCCGACCGTGCCGTTCACCGGGCCTCCCCCGCGTCGGTGCCGCCTGTGGCAGGAGGTGTGACCAGGCCGCTCTGCAGGGCCGCCGCCGACGGACGGGCGGCACCGTACCGCTCTCCCAGCGACTCGCGGGCGATCTTCTCCTGGAGCTTGAGGATGCCCTGGAGCAGCGCCTCGGGGCGGGGCGGGCAGCCGGGAACGTAGACGTCGACGGGGATGATCTGGTCGACGCCCTTGGTGACGGAGTACGAGTCCCAGTACGGACCGCCGCAGTTGGAGCAGGCGCCGAAGGAGATGACGTACTTCGGCTCGGGCATCTGTTCGTAGAGGCGCTTGATGGCGGGTGCCATCTTGTCCGTGACCGTGCCGGAGACGACCATCAGGTCGGCCTGGCGGGGGCCCGGCGCGAACGGGATGACGCCGAGGCGGATGAAGTCGTGGCGGGCCATCGAAGCGGCGATGAACTCGATGGCGCAGCAGGCGAGGCCGAAGTTGAAGACCCAGAGCGAGTAGCGGCGGCCCCAGTTCAGGACGACCTTCATCGGCTCGGGGGCGAGGCGCGCGAGCGCGCCGAGGCGCTTCGGCTCCGGAAGCAGGACGGGCTCCGCGACGGGCCCGGGCTGCCCTGTGCCCGCGGCGGGCACCGAAGGAGTCGTTTCTGGCGTCACGTCCATGCCAGGACACCCTTCTTGTATGCGTAGAGCAGGCCCACGGCCAGGAAGCCCAGGAAGATGAACATCTCGACGAGGGTCGCCGCTCCGTAACCGGGGGCGGCGAAGACCGTGGCCCACGGGAAGAGGAAGATCGAGTCGATCGCGAAGATCACGTAGAGGAACGCGTAGACGTAGTAGCGGACCTGGGTGTGGGCCCAGCCCTCGCCGACGGGGTCGACGCCGCACTCGTAGGTGAGGAGCTTCTCGGGGGTGGGCACGACGGGGCGCAGCAGCCGCCCCGCGCCGAAGGCGACGGCGACGAACAGCACGCCGATGGCGGCGAGCAGTCCGACGACCGAGTAGGACTGGAAGTAGTCCGCCGCGATGACGGCGGTCGGTTCGACGGTCGGTTCCCGCACGTCCGTCCCTCGCTCCCCTGGCCTCGACCTCATGACTGTTCGAGTGGCCTTCCGGCCTCGCGACGTCACGCCACCGTTCGACGATCTGTATGCAACGTGAGTCTAGGGCCTGTCAAAGAGGCGGTAAGCAGCCCATCACGCCTGCCGGGGCAGGGGTGGGGTTTTCCCCAGCAGAACGTGGCGGTGCACCTCATGGCGTCGACGCGCGCCGCCGGGCACGCTAGCCCATGTGACCGAACAATTCCCGTCCGCGAGCGCGGCGGCGGCCGGCAAAGACACGGACCGTCCGCCGCCTGCCCGGTTCGCCTACGACAGGCACACCTGGAAGGAGATCGCGCATCTCCTGGCGAACCTGCCGGCGGCCCTGCTGGGCTTCGTCTACGTCGTCACCGTGCTGTCCGTCGGCGCCTTCCTGACCGTCACGGTGATCGGTTTCCCGCTGCTCGCCGCGGGTCTGCTGGGCGCCCGTCAGCTCGGCAGGCTGGAGCGGGCACGGGCCCGGATGCTGCTCGGGGTGCGCGTGGACGAGCCGAGCCCGCTCCCGCGCCGGGGGGCGGGCGGTTTCCTCCCCCGGCTGTGGATGGCGCTGAAGGACCCGGTGGGCTGGCGGACCGCCCTGTACGACTTCATCCGGCTCCCGTGGGGCATCCTCACCTTCACGCTGACGCTGACCTCGCTGTTCGTGCTGTGGCCGGTGCTGCCGTTCATCGCGCGGGGCTTGGCCAACGCGGACCGGGCGATGGTGCGCGGGCTGCTGTCACCCTCCGACGAGCTGGAGCGGCGGATCGCCGAGCTGGAGTCCGACCGGGGGGTCGTGGTCGACACGGCCGCGGCGGATCTGCGGCGCATCGAGCGCGACCTGCACGACGGGGCGCAGGCCCGCCTGGTCAACCTGGCCATGGGCCTCGGTCTGGCCAAGGAGAAGCTGCTGGAGGACCCCGTGTACGCGGCGGCGATGGTCGACGAGGCGCACGGTGAGGTGAAGCTGGCCCTCCAGGAGCTGCGGGACCTGGCGCGCGGCATCCATCCGGCGGTCCTCACCGACCGCGGCCTGGACGCCGCCCTCTCCTCGGTCGCCTCACGCTGCACGGTGGCGGTGAAGGTGACCGTCGACCTGGCGGCGAGGCCGGCCGAGGCCATCGAGGGCATCGCCTACTTCACCGTCTCGGAGCTGCTGCAGAACGTCAGCAAGCACAGCGCCGCGAAGTCCGCGTCCGTGGACGTGTGGCGCAGCGAGGAACGGCTCCTCATACAGGTCGCCGACGACGGCCGGGGCGGCGCCGGCTTCGACGGCGGTACGGGGATGCGCGGGCTGGCGGAGCGCCTGGGCGCCGTCGACGGCCTGTTCGTCGTCGACTCGCCGGAGGGCGGCCCCACGGTCGTCACCGCGGAACTGCCCTGGCGGGACCGGCAGCGCTGAGGGCGGACCGGTAGCGCCGAGGGGGTAGGGAAAACCCCCCGCCCAAGATGCCGACGGCCTCCATGGTCCGCGGGTCCCGGGGCCAGCAGGGTTGGACTACGACGGACACAGCAGACCTAGAAGAACGGGGACCAGGCCCATGGCCACGGAGTACGGGCACGGCTACGGACGCCGGAGCGGGACGTCCGACTGGGGTGCGGAGTCGAGCGCCGGACGGCGGCCCCGGCTGCCGGCCGGGCTGCGGGCGCCGTTCGAGGGCCGCACCTGGCGCGAGTTCGCCTATGTGCTGCTCAGCCTGCCGATCAGCGTGCTGATGTTCACGTACGCCGTGACGATGATCTCGCTCGGTGCGGGTCTGCTGGTGACCTTCCTCGGCATACCCGTGCTGGCGGCGGGGCTGGCCGGCTGCCGGGGCCTCGGCGCGTTGGAGCGGGCGCGGGCGCGCGGGCTGCTCGGGCTCGACGTCGCCGCCCCGGAGCCGCTGCGGATGCACAGGAACGGTCTGATGGGGTGGATGGGCGCGGTCCTCAAGAGCGGCACGTCCTGGCGCCACCTGCTGTACTCGGTGCTGCACTTCCCGTGGGCCGTCTTCTCCTTCGTCGTCGCGGTGAACTTCTGGGCGTACGGCTGGGCGCTGCTGACGTACCCGCTCTGGCACTGGGTCCTCCCGATGTACGGCGGTCAGGAGGGGCTGCAGCTGTACGGCGACGAGACGCATCAGATCTACCTGGACAACCCGTTCGAGATCACGGTGACCGCGCTGGTGGGGCTGCTGTTCACGCTGGCCACGCCCTGGATCGTGCGGGCGCTCACGCTGGTGGACCGGCTGCTGGTGCACGGGCTGCTCGGCCCGTCGCGACTGGCGACGCGGGTGGTGGAGCTGGAGTCGGACCGGGGCGTCGTGGTCGACACGGCCGCCGCGGATCTGCGGCGTATCGAGCGCGACCTGCACGACGGGGCGCAGGCCCGGCTGGTGGCGCTGGCGATGGATCTGGGGCTGGCGAAGGAGAAGCTGGCCGAGGACCCGCGAGCGGCGGCGCGCATGGTGGACGAGGCGCACGGCGAGGTGAAGACGGCCCTTCAGGAGCTGCGGGACCTGGCGCGCGGCATCCATCCGGCGGTCCTCACCGACCGCGGCCTGGACGCCGCCCTCTCCTCGGTCGCCTCACGGTGCGCGGTCCCGGTGCACGTGGACGTGGATCTGGCGTCGCGGCCGGCGCCGGCGATCGAGGGGATCGCCTACTTCACGGTCTCCGAGCTGCTGCAGAACATCAGCAAGCACGCGCGCGCGACCTCGGCGGCGGTGGACGTCTGGCGGTCGGAGGACCGGCTGATGCTGCAGGTCACGGACAACGGCGTGGGCGGGGCCGAGGCCGGCGCGGGCGGTGGTTCCGGGCTGGCCGGGCTCGCGGAGCGGCTGGACGCGGTGGACGGCATATTGGTGGTCGACTCCCCGGCGGGCGGCCCCACCCGCGTCACCGCGGAACTCCCCTGGCGCGGCTGAGGCGCCGACGACCTGACAAGCAGGGCCCGCACCCACCCCACCCCCTGGCAAAACCTGGAATGCTTGACGGGTCTTTGGGGCGAAGTCGAGCAACGGGGGGCCGAGGATCGTGGAGGACAGGGTGCGGGTGGTCATCGCCGAGGATTCGGTGCTGCTCCGGGAGGGCCTGACCCGGCTCCTCACCGACCGAGGGCACGACGTCGTGGCCGGCGTAGGTGACGCGGAGGCGTTGATCAAGACCATCACGGAGCTGGACGCCGAGGGCGGGCTGCCCGATGTCGTGGTCGCCGACGTGCGGATGCCGCCGACACATACGGACGAGGGCGTCCGCGCGGCGGTGCAGCTGCGGAAGACGCATCCAGGACTGGGCGTGCTGGTGCTGTCACAGTACGTGGAGGAGCGCTACGCCACCGAGCTGCTGGCCGGTTCCAGCCGCGGCGTCGGGTATCTGCTGAAGGACCGCGTGGCCGAGGTAC
This sequence comes from Streptomyces sp. NPDC086077, assembly GCF_040686175.1. Taxonomy (NCBI): domain Bacteria; kingdom Bacillati; phylum Actinomycetota; class Actinomycetes; order Kitasatosporales; family Streptomycetaceae; genus Streptomyces; species Streptomyces sp. NPDC086077. The sequence continues at coordinate 5,182 of NZ_JBFBJT010000255.1, forward strand.
GGGAGTTCGTGGACGCGGTGGTCCGGGTGGCCGAAGGGGGTACGGCCCTCGACCCGGAGGTCGTGGCGCAGTTGCTCGGACGCAGCCGGAAGCAGGACGTGCTCGCGGGGCTCACGCCGAGAGAGCGGGAGGTTCTGGGGCTGATGGCCGAGGGCCGGACCAACTCCGCCATCGCCAAGCAGCTGGTGGTGAGCGACGGCGCGGTCGAGAAGCACGTCAGCAACATCTTCCTCAAGCTGGGACTGTCCCCGAGCGAGGGGGACCACCGCCGGGTCCTCGCAGTACTGACCTATCTGAACTCCTGAGGTCCACTTACGGATCCGCACCGGTCGACGCGGACGCGGGGACGACCCGTACGGCGCATTCGAACGGGATGCGGGGAGCTACTCGGGCAGGTAATCATCATGCGAATGGCCGAGGGCGGGCGAGCCGTCCAGTCGTAGGGTGGGTGCTGGGAGGACCCTGTGGGGTCGATCCCCGACAGTGCCTCGAAGGAGGTCCAGTTCAGTGACGAGCCAGGTCAGTAGCCCAGCGGAGCAGGCCGACGGAGCGGTCGTGGGAGAGCAGCGCAAAGCGGCCGGCGTCAAGGACGTCCGCCGTCTCGACCGAGTGATCATCAGGTTCGCGGGGGACTCGGGTGACGGTATGCAGCTCACCGGTGACCGCTTCACCTCGGAGACCGCGTCGTTCGGCAACGACCTGTCGACGTTGCCGAACTTCCCTGCCGAGATCCGGGCGCCTGCCGGGACGCTGCCGGGTGT
>NZ_JBFBJT010000256.1:0-5937 GCF_040686175.1 Streptomyces sp. NPDC086077
GTCGACGTGGTCGCCGCCGAGGGGACGGCACCGGGCGGCGCGGCCGAGGTGGTCGCGCGCGGCGCGCTGGTGACCGAGGTGCCCGAGCCGCTGGACGGCGATGCCGTCGGCGGGGCGCTGGTCGTGCTGTCGGTGCCGCGTGCCACCGCGGCGCGGCTGGCGGGCGCGAGCGCCACGGCCCGGCTGGCGGTGACGTTGTGCTGAACGACGTCTTGCGCGTGGTGCGCGAATCGCTGCGGAGTCTCTCCTCGGGGCCACGGGATTGGACACGGCCGCCCGGCCCTGCCGTAGGTTGCGGAACTGTTTGTTCCACAAGCTGTACATGTGATGAGGAGAGGGCACGCGGTGAGCGAGCAGAAGGAACCGGGCGTCTTGCAGGGCTTCAAGGCGTTCCTGATGCGCGGGAACGTCATCGATCTGGCGGTCGCGGTGGTCATCGGCGCCGCCTTCACCAACATCGTCAACTCGGTGGTGAAGGGCGTCATCAACCCGCTGGTCGGAGCGATCGGCACCAAGAACCTCGACAGCTACAGCTCCTGCCTCAAGGGACCGTGCGAGCAGGCGGCGGACGGATCGGTCACCAGCGGGGTCATGATCCTCTGGGGATCCGTCCTGGGAGCGGCGCTGAGCTTTGTGATCACCGCGGGGGTGGTCTACTTCCTGATGGTCCTGCCCATGGCGAAGTACCTTGCCCGGCAGGAGGCGCGCAGGAAGGCGCGGGAGAGCACGCACGAGATCATCGAGGTGTCCGAGCTGGAGGTGCTCAAGGAGATCCGCGACGCGCTGGTGGCGCAGGGCGGGCAGCGCGGCCCGGGCCACATCGAGCGCTAGCGGGGGCGGTCCACCGCGCCCTCCAGGGTTTGCGGGCGGTTCAGAGGTGGTGGGGCGGCTTCTCGTCCAGGAAGCGCCTCAGGTCCTCGGCCGCGTCGGTCCCCCCGCGCGGCCGGTCGCCCCATCCGCGATCCGTGTCGTCCGAGGACTGCTCGTCCAGCGGATCGTCGAAGATCAGCGCGGGCTTGGGCGCACGCGGCTCGGGAACGGCAAAGGTACTCATGCCTCCAGGGTACGGGCCGTTGACCGACGAGGGCTGGGATGCCTGGTTCGTCCGGGTTTGCGGAGATTTTCGGACCGGTATCTGCTGTGCTTGGAATCATGACGTCCAGTCCGACTCCGTCGCCCGCCTCGTCCGGCGCGCCGGCCCCTCGGAGGCCGCTGCGCCGGCTCACCGCCCGCGGTCGCAACGAGGCGCATCGCGTCGCCACGCCGCTGGAGCTCTTCTTCGACCTGTGTTTCGTCGTGGCGGTCGCGCAGGCCGGACTGGAGCTGGTGCACTCCGTCGCCGAGGGGCACGCCGGCGAGGGCATCCTGAACTACGCGATGGTGTTCTTCGCCATCTGGTGGGCCTGGATGAACTTCACCTGGTTCGCCTCGGCCTACGACAACGACGACGTCCTGTATCGCGTGGTCACCCTGGTGCAGATCGCCGGCGTCCTGGTGCTCGCCGCCGGGATCCCGCGGGCCTTCGAGAGTCACGACTTCCTGCTGGTGCTGATCGGCTACGTGGTGATGCGGCTCGCCATGGCCGCGCAGTGGCTGCGGGCCGCGAGATCCGCCCAGGGAGCGGAGCGCACCACTGCGCTGCGGTACGCCGGTGGTGTGCTGCTCTGCCAGATCGGCTGGTGCGGGCTCGTGCTCCTGCCGAAGCCCGACCGCCCCTGGCTCTTCCTGGTGATGGTGGTCGCCGAGCTGTGCGTGCCGCTCTACGCGGAGAGGAACCGGCCGACCACATGGCATCCGCACCACATCGCCGAACGGTACGGGCTGTTCACGATCATCGTGCTCGGCGAGACGATCGCCGCGGCCACGGTCGCCGTCAAGACGGGCGCGGACGAGAACGCCGCGCTGGGCGAACTGCTGCCGATCGCGGCGGGCGGCCTGCTGATCGTGTTCTCCGCGTGGTGGATCTACTTCGTGGCCCCGGTACACGGGCACCTGCGATCCAGCCGGCAGTCCTTCGTCTGGGGTTACGGCCACTACCTGATCCTCTCGTCGGCGGCCGCGATCGGCGCGGGCCTGGAGGTGTCGGTGGAGCAGGCGGTCGGCAAGGCGCACATCTCCACGCTGTCCGCTTCGGCCGCGGTGACGCTGCCGACGGCGCTGTTCCTGCTCACGGTCTGGGCACTGCACGCGGGCCACTTCAAGGTGGGCATCGCCCAGCAACTCGTGCTGCCGACGACCGCGTTGCTGGTGATCTGCTGCTCCTTCCTGGGCCACTGGGCGGTCTTCGCGGCCGGGGTCGTCTCGGCGCTGTCCGTGGCGACCGGGGAGACCCTGACGGCCCGCCGGGCCGCCCGGACGCGCGAGGCACGGACGGGCACTGAGACCGCCTGACTCCCCGAGCGGGTCCCCGGCTGCCGCAGCCCGCGCCCCGGCCCCCGCAACGGGCGCCGGGAAAGGACCGCCGGGGCAGGAGACTGGTCCCTATGACAGTTGATGCTCTGACGGACGTGACCGGCCTGCGGGTGGGACACGCGACGCGCACCGGCGACGGCTGGCTCACCGGCACCACCGTCGTCCTCGCACCCGCGGGCGGGGCCACCGCCGCGGTGGACGTGCGCGGCGGCGGCCCCGGCACCAAGGAGACCGACGCGCTCGACCCGCGCAACGTGGTGCAGAAGGCCGAGGCGGTCGTCCTGACCGGTGGCAGCGCCTACGGGCTCGACTCGGCGTCCGGCGTGATGGCCTGGCTGGAGGAGCAGGGGCGCGGGGTGCGGGTGGGGCCGGACCCGGCGCACGTCGTACCGGTGGTGCCCGCGGCGTGCGTGTTCGACCTGGGGCGGGGCGGCGACTTCCGTGCCAGGCCGGACGCGGCGCTGGGCAGGGCCGCGGTCGAGGCGGCCGCGGCGAGCGGGATCGGCGCGCCGGTACGGGAGGGCTCCGTGGGCGCGGGTACCGGTGCCGTGGCCGGGGTGATGAAGGGCGGGGTCGGCACCGCGAGCGTCCTCCTCGACTCGGGGATCACAGTGGCCGCCCTGGTGGTGGCCAACGCGGCGGGATCGGTGACGGATCCGGAGACGGGGGTGCTGTACGGGGAGTTGTTCCAGGGGCGGGTGGACTACCCGCGGGAGCGGACGCACGAGGCGGCCCGCACGCGGCTCGCCGAGAGCGCGGCACGCAACGCGCCGCCCCCGCTGAACACCACGCTCGCGGTCGTCGCCACGGACGCGGACCTGTCGAAGGCGCAGGCCCAGAAGCTGGCGGGGACGGCACACGACGGCATCGCGCGGGCGGTGCGACCGGTGCATCTGCTGCACGACGGTGACACGGTTTTCGCGTTGGCGACCGGGGAACGCGGACTCGACGCCGCCCGACCGCTGGCGCTGAACGAGATCCTGGCGGCCGGCGCGGACCTGGTGACCCGCGCGATCGTGCGGGCGGTGCGGGCGGCCGAGCCGGTGACGACGGAGGGCGGGGTCTGGCCCTCGTACTCGGAGCTGTACGGGAGGAGTTGAGCGGTCCGCGCGGTCTGTGATTGTCCCGGTTCTGTCACGTGATGGCGCATCTTTCGGGTGGAGGGAACCCGACCGGTCCCCGGTCCCCTCTTTCTCCACGCATCGGAGCGGATCACCCACTTCACACGAACCTGGAGCAGCCCGTGACAACGCCGGACACAGCAACGCGGCGCACGCTGGTGGCCGGTGCCGCCCTGGTGGTCGGCGCCCTCGCCCTCACCGCCTGCACGGGCAGCGCCAAGGCCAGTAACGACGACAAGGACGGCAACGGCGCCGGGGCCAAGAACTCGGCGGCGCGGATCGTCATCTCGGCAAAGGACGGTTCGACCGGCGCGTCGATCAACTCGACCGGTGTGAAGGTCAGCGACGGGAAGCTGACCGAGGTGAGGATGACGGTGGCCGACACGGGTCAGGCCGTGCCGGGGACCGTCTCCGCGGACGGCGGCAGCTGGAAGCCGAAGGAGCAGTTGGAGCGGGGGACGAAGTACGAGATAGCGGCGACCGCGAAGGACGCGGACGGCAGGTCCGTCGCCGCCGACTCCGCGTTCACGACCGTGACGACGGCCGACAGCTTCATCGGGACGTACACACCGGACGACGGCACGACGGTCGGGGTCGGGATGCCGGTGTCCTTCAGGTTCGACAAGGCGATCAGCGACCGGAAGGCCGTGCAGTCACACATCACGGTCACGTCGAGCAGTGGGCAGAAGGTGGCCGGGCACTGGTTCGGGGAGCAGCGGCTCGACTTCCGGCCGGAGGAGTACTGGAAGGCCGGCTCCAAGGTCACCATGAAGATCGACCTGGACGGGGTGGAGGGCGCCAACGGCGTCTACGGAGTGCAGCAGAAGACGGTCACCTTCACGATTGGGCGCTCCCAGGTCTCCACGGTGGACGCGGCCACGCAGACGATGACGGTGGTGCGCGACGGCCGGACGGTCCGGACGATCCCGATCTCGGCGGGCAGCCCGGAGTTCACCACGTACAACGGGCAGATGGTGATCTCCGAGAAGCTGGCGGAGACGCGGATGGACAGCCGCACGGTCGACCTCGCCGACGCCTACGACATCCCGGACGTGCCGCACGCGATGCGGCTGACCACGTCCGGCACGTTCATCCACGGCAACTACTGGTACAAGCAGTCCAACCCGCCCTTCGGCCGCTACGGTTCCAGCCACGGCTGCGTCGGGCTGCAGGACGTGCAGGGCGGGCGGGGCGACACTCCGGCCAAGTGGTTCTACGACAACTCCGCCCTGGGGGACGTCGTGATCGTGAAGAACTCCGCCGACTCCACCGTGGCGCCGGACAACGGACTCAACGGCTGGAACATGGCGTGGAGCGAGTGGACCGCCGGAAGCGGCGACTGACCGTTTCACCAGCGGTTTTTGACGGGATGTCCGGTCGCGTGGGAACTTCTCGCGCGGCCCGGCCGTTTTCCCGGCAAACGTTTTCTCGGTTCCCGGACATGATGTCCGACCGAGGGGCTACGGTATGCACCCACAAGGTGACATGCAGCAACGCCGGGAGAAACCTTGAGCGTTCCCTACGAGACGGCAGCGTACGAGCCAGCCGATTCGCCCGAGTCTCCGGAGGAGCACCTCGAGCGGCTGCTCGGGCGCGCTCTGAACTCGTTCGAGCTGCCCGACGAGACGATCGGGCGACTCGACAGCGCGCTGGCGCACGACAGTTCGCTGCACTCCGCGCACCACAGCGCGGGACTGCACCAGGAGACGTACCGGCACACCTGGCTGCTCGCCGACGGCTCGGCGCTCACCCTCTGGGAGCTCGTCCACAACACCACGCCCGGGGGCGCCCCGCAGCACGAGGTGTACGTCGACTCGGAGGAGCTGCGCGCCGCGGGCGCCCGGCTCCCGCTGCCCACGGAGACGCCGGACTTCGAGCTGCCGGTGCCGGTGGACCTGTCGTCGATCCCCACGCCGCGGCACGCGTACGTGCCGGACGACTCGGCGGATCACGCCCGCCGGCTGCTGCGCCGCGCGGAGAACCCGGACCGGCCGGGCGCGGAGACGGCCGCGACGCTCGCCACGGCGTGCGCCCACCAGATCACGCAGGCATTCGGAAGGCCCTGCCGCGCGGGTCGCGCCGGGCTGGGCTTCTCGCTCTACGAGCACGCCTTCCTGCTGTGCGACGGGCAGGAGATCTCCCTGTGGGAGGTGGAGCACACGGCCACGCCGGACGGCCGGCACATGTGCGAGGTGTACACGACGCAGGACGCGGCCCGGGAGGCCATGGAGCGCCGGGCCGCGCAGTTGTCCTGAGGGACGCCCCCGTCGACCGTCCTGAGGGGCGAGCCCATCGACCGACAGCGCGGCCCGGTCAAGACCGCGGTCCGGCTGGAACGCGAGGACGCCATCAGCGGCCTTAAGGCCGTACAGACCGAAATCCGGAACACGCCCGGCGCCAAGAG
>NZ_JBFBJT010000257.1:0-5803 GCF_040686175.1 Streptomyces sp. NPDC086077
CCGGTCGAAGGGGAAGGCCGACGGCCTGCTGGAAAGGGGCGCGTTCGAACTGGACGAGCCCTCCGAGGCCTGGGTCCGGTCGGACGTCTGCATCACGATGCTCGCGGACTCCCACGCATTGGCCGACATCGCGCTCGCACCCCACGGCGGGCTCGTGCACGCCGTGGCCGCCAGGGGAAAGACGCTCATCGACATGAGCACCGTCTCGGCGGAGGTCTCCGCTCAGGTGGCCGCCGCGGCCGCGGCCGGCGGTGTGGACTACCTCCGCGCTCCGGTGAGCGGAAACCCGGGTGTCGTGCGTGCCGGGAACCTCACGGTCATCGCCTCGGGCGAGGAGGACGTCTTCACGTCCGTCGAGGCTCTCCTTCGGGACATCGGCCCTCACCTGTTCCACGTCGGCGAGGGGGAGGCCGCCCGTGTCATCAAGCTGGCTCTCAACCTCATGGTCGCCGGGACGGCCGAGCTGCTGGCCGAGTGCGTCGCTCTGGCCGAGGCCCACGACGTACGACGGGACCGGCTTCTGGAGGTCGTCGGAGCCTCGGCGGTCGCGTCGCCGTTGGTGAAGTACAAGATCGGGCCCCTCCTGGCGGACGACTACACATCGACGTTCAGCTCCCGGCTCATGCGCAAGGACCTGGACCTCGCTCTCGACGCGGCGGCAGCCGGCGGCGTCCCGCTGCCGGTCACCGGCGTCGTTCAGCAACTGCTTCAGGCGTGCGTCTCGACCGGCCTGGGCGAGCTGGACTTCATGGCCCTGCTCGTCCGGCTGCAGCGGGAGGCCGGTCAGACTCCTCCTGCCTGACGGCCTCGGCCGCCGGTCGGCTCGGCCAGGGCGTCTGTCTCTTGCGCGCGGTGAGCAGAGCGAAGGAGAGGAATTCCCCGCCGTCCGCGAGGAGCATGTCGATGACGGGCTGGTTCACGCGTCGGCCGTCCGGCTGGTGCTCGGCTCCCGCCCTGGCCCACAGCAGCCAGTCACGCCAGGCGTCCTGCTGCAGCCGCGCGGAGGTGACGTCCACCAACTCGGTGATCTGCCACTGGAAGCGCCACCACTCCGCCGTGTGCCAGGCGATCGCCTCCCAGCCGACCACCTCCTTGATGTGCACGGGGATCACCCCGAGCTCACGGACCTCGCGGGTCATGGCGGGTGTGGCCACGCCCAGTTGTCCGCCCGGGCGGAGAAAACGCACCAGGTAGGGCAGATAGCTGTCCGCCGTGCCGAAGTACTCGAACGCGTCCACGCTGACGACGGCGTCGAAGCTCTCCTCCTCGAACGGCAGGGCGTGCGCCTCCGCCCGCACGGCCTGCACGAGGTCGCCGACACCCGCCTCGGCGAAGACGGCTGCCGCGTCCTCGGGCGCGACCCACCAGTCGGCCGCGACGACCTCGGCGCCGTACTCGCGGGCCAGGAACACCGATGTGGCGCCCTTGCCGGAGCCGAGGTCGAGAATCCGCATGCCGGGGCGCAGGTCGAGGTCCCGGGCGAGGTCCTCCAGCAGCCACAACGGAACCGCCCGGCTCCGCACAACTGGATATCGCCCTGGCGTAGGCGACGCGAGCGACTGGACCACAACTCCTGGTGCCTGTACAACCTCGTACAGTCATCATCGGTGTCCAGAGGGCCGCCGATTTGCCCCGAGGCCGCGCGGGGGTGAACCTGCTTGCACGGACGGAAGGCACAACGGTGACACAGCAGACAACGCCCACGCGCGAAGCATGGCCGCGGCTCCTGGTGGCCGACTGGGCCGACACGCGAGACACCTTGCACATGTGGACCCAGATCGTCGGCAAGGTGCGTCTGGCGCACGCACCGCTGATCAACCACTGGTGGCAGGTCACGCTGTACGTGAGTCCACGCGGGCTGACCACGTCCGCCATCCCGTACGGGTCCGGAGCCTTCGACATCGAGTTCGACTTCATCGACCACCGGCTGTGCATCCGCAGCAGCGAGGGCGCCGTCCGCAACGTGGCACTGGCGCCCAAGTCGGTGGCCCAGTTCCACAGCGAGACGATGCGCGCCCTGGACGAGCTGGGAATCCAGGTGCCGATCAAGGCCCGACCGAACGAAGTGGAGCCGGCGATCCCGTTCGCCGAGGATCACCACCACTCCTCCTACGACGCCGGCGCGGCCCATCTCTTCTGGCGCCAACTGCTCCAGGCGCAGCGCGTCATGGGCGCCTTCCGCTCGCGGTTCGGTGGCAAGGTCAGTCCGGTGCACTACTTCTGGGGAGCCATGGACCTGGCCTGCACCAGGTTCTCCGGCCGCAGCGCCCCGCAACACCCGGGCGGCGCACCCAACTGCGGTGACTGGGTCATGGTGGAGGGCTACTCCCGCGAGCTGAGCAGTTGCGGCTTCTGGCCCGGCGGCGGGGAGGAGGGCGCCTTCTACGCCTACGCCTACCCGGAGCCCGACGGCTTCGCCGACCACCCGGTCACCCCGGCTGGCGCCTTCTACAGCAGGGAGAACGGCCAGTTCCTGCTGCCGTACGAGGACGTGCGCACCGCCGGCGACCCGGATGACGCGCTCCTCGGATTCCTGCAGACCACCTACGAGGCGGCGGCGGAACGCGGACGGTGGGACCGCGCCATGCTCGAATGCGACCCGGACCGCTGGCAGGACTTCCAGTGACCCCACCTGGCTCCCGGTGCGCGGTGCGATGAGATGGCTCACAGAAAAAGTGGGGCCTCCTAGGGCAACTGTCTGTGTTCGTGCCATTTATTCGTAGGATGTGGCGCCTGTTCCGTCAGGGGCGTGACAAGCGCCCCGCGGTCTTGATCGTGCGGGTCGTACGATCTCGTGGGCGTCGCGCCGCGTGACCACACCGTCGGCGCGACCCCGATCCACTTCGCCGCCGTCCGACCAGGGGTCTCCTTCGTGAAGTTTCGCTGTGTCCTCGCGACCGCCGTCGCCGCTGCCGTGACCACCCCGGTCGTCGTCCTCTCGGCCGCGCCCGCCTTCGCCGACGAGAGGCCGGCCGCGCGGACGCAGAAGGCGAAGCCGACGATCGAGGAGCTCAAGCAGGCCGTCGCCGTCGCGCAGAACGAGTACGACGCCGCCGTCATCGCGGTGAACGACGCGATCAAGGTCCTCACCGAGGACATGGAGGCGGACACCTATCCGGCCAAGGCCGCGATGCTCGAGGCGGAGAAGGCCGCCGAAGCCGCCGCCCAGGTCAAGGCCGACGCCGACCAGGCCGTCGTGGACGCCCAGGCAGAGCTGGACGCCGCCACCACCGACGAGGAAAAGGCCGCGGCGCAGACGGCGCTGGACGAGGCCAAGAAGGCCGCCGAGAAGGCCGCGGAGGCCAAGACGGCCGCGGACACCGAGGCCACCGAGGCGCGGACCGCCTACACCGATGCCCGTGTCGCCCAGGCCCGGAAAATCTCCCTCCTCCAGAAGACGAGGGACGAGGCCAAGGCGAAGCTGGATGACGCGAAGAAGGCGCTGGCCGACGCCGAGGCCGAGGAGGGCGAGGAGCCGGGCGGCGAGTGCGTCGCCGAGCCCAAGCTCACCGCCGTCGTCAGCGGGCTGCCGAACACGGTCGTCGGCGGCACCACGGCGACCTTCACCCTGCGCGTCACCAACGGCACCGGAAAGACGATGGACGAGGTCTACCCGTACGCCGCCGTCCACGCCTTCGACGCCAAGGGCATCAAGCCGCTCGACGCCTACCTCGACCTGGAGTGGTCCACCGCCGCGAACCCCACGTGGCGCGACGCCGACCTGCTGCAGGAGCTGTCCGTCGGCACCCTGAAGGCCAGGTCCTCGGTCGACGTGAAGCTGCGGCTGAAGGTCGACGCCGGCATTCCGGCCGGCCAGGGCGCCGCCTTCGTCTCCGCCGACTACGTCAACGAGGACGAGTCCTGCGGCGGTGTCCCGGGCCTGGACCAGTACGAGTTCCAGATCCTGGCCAAGGGCAGCGACCCGGGCAAGGTCGAGGACGCCGAGGGCAAGCCCGGTGACACCGGTGACACCACCGAGCAGGGCGGCGTCTCCACCACCCCGGTGAACAACGGGTCCGGAGACGACGGCCCGCTCGCCGAGACGGGTTCGAGTGACGCGCTGCCGCACGTCGCCCTCGCGGCCGGCGCGGCGCTCGTGCTCGGCGCCGGCACGGTGGTCGTCGCCCGCCGCCGCAAGGCGGGCGCCGACGCCTGACCGGCAGACCGCACGAGACCGGGCCCGCACCTCTGAGAAGGGGAGGCGGGCTCCGGACCAGCTCGCCCACGGGCCCGAGCTCCGCAGCCCCGGGCCCGCGGGCACCCCCGGCTACCGGTACCGGATGTGCAGGTGGTTGTCGTGGTTCGGGTAGTTCGTGGTCAGGCCTTCCGAGATGAGCTGCGGGTCGTTGAAGAAGATCAGCTCGACATGACCGGGGGCCTTCGCCCTGATCTCCTGGACGAGCCGGCGGGTGGCGGCGCGGTCATAGGTCGAGGACTGCCAGGTGATGCGTCCGGCGGTGCACTGTGCCGAGTCGGTGCGGATCGGCCACACGTCGATGTCCATCCCGACCTCATGGCTGGCATGGCCGGGTATGTCCCCGCCGTGCTCGAACCCCGCGTCGCCGACCGGCAGTCGGCCGTTGCCGGTGCCGGCGAACGTGGCGGCCGCGGCTTCGAGCTGGCCGACGGCCCCCGCGGTCGCCCAGTGGGCGCCGGCGTTGCCGTCCGGGCTCTGTGCGCACATGGAGCCCGCGCCGAAGTCGATGTTCTCGTAGTGCCAGAGCAGGTTCTTCCACGTGGTCGGTCCGACCACGCCGTCCACGCCGATTCCCGCGTGGGACTGGAAGGTGCGGACCGCGGTCTGAGTGGCGGGCCCGAAAGCTCCGTCCGCCGCGAGCCCGGCACCCCGCTTGGCGTTGAGCAGCGACTGGACCGCCTGCACCGCGGGCCCGTTGTCGCCCTGCCGTACGGTGACGGCGAGCGCGCCCCAGGTGGCGGGCCCGACGATGCCGTCCGCGGTCAGGCCCTTGGACTGCTGGAAGCCGACGACGGCGCTGCGCGTGCCGGAGCCGAAGACGCCGTCCGCGGTGACCGTTCGGCCGTGCGCGGTCAGCAGATGCTGGAGCGCGACGACGTCGGTGCCCCGGCTGCCGTTGCTCGTCAGCGGGAACGCGGCCTGGGGGAAGGCCTGCGCGGGGATGCCCGCTCCGAGGAGCAGACCTGCCACCGCGGCGAACAGCGCGATGATGCGTCCGAGTTGTCTCATGACCCCTGGCTCACCTTCCTGACTGGAGTGCGCCCCAGGTGCCGGGGCCGACGATGCCGTCGACGCCCAGCCCGCGCGAGGACTGGTAGTCGCGTACGGCCTTTGCGGTGCCCGAGCCGAAGATGCCGTCGATGCCCACCGTCCTGCCGAGCGCCGCGGTCAGGGCACGCTGCAGACGGGAGACGGCCTCGCCCGTCGAGCCGTTCTGAACGGTCGGGGTGGATCCTCGCGACAGCAGCGCGGTCCAGGTCCTCGGGCCGACCGCGCCGTCCGCCGTGAGTCCCTTGCTGGACTGGAAGTTCCGGGCGGCGGTGGTGGTGTCGGGGCCGAAGATCCCGTCCGGGGTGCCCGGGTCGTGTCCGGCGGCCTTCAGCAGGCACTGGGCCGCCTTGACCAGGTTGCCGGTCGAGCCGCTCTGCACGGTGGTGTACGCGGTGAAGTCGAGGTTCGCTCCGGTGCAGCTCGGCTGTGGCGGGGTGCCGCTGCCCACGTCGAGGTAGTCGCGGTCGATGTTGATCGAATAGCCGCCGTAGGACTCGGTGACCTCGCCCGCGTACTGGTGGATGCGCTGGTGGCCCGACCAGTGGGTGGACGGTA
>NZ_JBFBJT010000258.1:0-5726 GCF_040686175.1 Streptomyces sp. NPDC086077
AGCCAGGCCCGAGCTCCCGTTCTGAATCCGCCAATCGCATTGATGTCTGTCCATCTTGATGTGTACCCGAGGAGGTCACCTGAGCGAATCAAACATGTCATCGATACTGTAGTCTTCGGAGAACCCTAGGAGATCATGCAGGGAAAGAGACTGACGATCAGGCTCAGAACCGTCGTCGCTCCGCCGCTCTTCAGCTGCCATACGCTCTTCGTAGTCCCAGTCATCGTCAAAATCACGTCGAGCCTCTTCTTCCGTCAAGCGCACGTGAGAGGCGTCAAGCGTCGGAGTGCTCACTCGGTCTTCAACGTCGAGTTCCGCAGCGACGGATAGCAGTCTTCCAACTGCATCTTCACAGTCAGAAACACTGCTGGCCTCATTTGCACTACTCTCATCCCATTCACTGACAAAAGAGAGAAACTTTCGACGCAGCTCCTCGACTTCTTGCGCCATGTCGGGCACCTCGGGCAACCCGGACATATTGAGCAGCTGAAGATAATGTTCAAAGTCTTCAGGGGAACTCAAGTCGTTGGAACAGACTTCAAGGGCTACCCCTCGAAGCGTGAAAATGGGTGCGATGTCTTCTGCAGTCGCTGCGAGGTGCTTGATGACCACAATGTCACTCTCTAGGTCCAAATAGATGGTAGCTGCGGAGGCACTTTCGAGCCGCGCAAGGCAAGCAGCAATCAGCCGATTCTTCTGGGCCATGGAGAGCATTTCTTGTTCCGAACGACCGTTAATTCGAAGAATTTGGCGATCCCTATCCGATTGAGAATGCTTATACCTCCTCAGATTCGGAGGAGCCACCCCCCAAGTGCTTGATTTCATTTCGCGCGTACGAAAGAGCGCATTCGAGAACTTTCGCACGGAGAATTTAGGCTTGATCCGCTGAGTTCTTCTTGATGCAGGGACGCCAACATGCTCCTTGGTCAGGTAGTACTTGTAGATGCTACCTTCGGCCCATGTCCAGATGGTTGCTAGCTGCTCGAAGAAGACGCAACCGTCAATCAGCTCATCGAGTTCCGATTCTCGGGATGCCAAGTATCCGCACACATAGTCACTGAAAGAAGGGTTCGCGAATCCAATCATGGTGACTTGGCGATTTTGCCCCGCACTGCTAGTTGACGGGTCGGCACTCTCAATTGTCACGAAAGTGCCTTGCAGTCTCTTGAGTGCCGCCATAATTTGGCGACGCGTTGAATGGAGGGCGCCGCCGGCCGACTCATATGCGAGCAATGCCTCCTCAAGGTCTGTAAGCTCCACTTGCGTCTGAAACGTAGAGAGAACTGCCAGTAGGTTCCTTTCCACGTCAGACAGTTGATCCTCATAGATGGTCTCCCATAGATGTGATGGGTCATCTAGGGCACTCTCGGCGTAGTCAGAGAATTTTAGGGATGCTGTTCCTTGTTCGTCGTATGACGCCGCGATCAACTCAATCAGGCGCGGGTTGTAATTTCGATGCTCGATTAGTTTGCGATATCTCTGGTTCTCTAGGATGGAGAGACGTGCACTATTCGACAAACCCGAGAAGTGAATGTGATTGTAAAGAATATGAGCCTTCTGATGGCGAGTATAGTGGTGGAGGTCGAGAATGAACCTCTTATCATCCAACGCCGCCACACGTCGCAGAGGTTCGTACGTTTGTCGAGCTTGGCGCAAGATGTACTCGCGAGTGGTTAGGATCAGTCTCTTATTTGATGCATCCTGAATTCGCTTGATGACTTGAGCCAATCGGCTATCCTCGTTCTTATTCAGCTTATCAACTAGGGAATTTTGCCCAAGGAAGTCATCATAGAAAAATATCTGCCTTTCATTGCGCCTCCAAATCTTCTCAATGTCCGCAATATCTTCGGAGGCAATATAGACGCTCCAATCGTCGGAAAGAGCTTTAAGGAGAAGCATCTCGGCAAGTGTGGTCTTCCCAATGCCCGGTTGCCCTGAGATGAGACACGTCCGATGCCGTTCGAGCATTTCTTGCGCTTGAGGGAATGCGTCATTTTGGACATACAATTTAGTTCGTGCAGAGATTTGTTCAACAAGCCCGGCGCTCCTCTCGTACACGTCGGAATGAAGGAGTCTCTGCAATACCGCCGTCGAGGTAATCCACAATTTGAAATTTGCTTGCTCGATACCGGGATGAAGGCGGAGGTAGTTTTCCAGATCATCAACACCCCATACGTCATTCTCTGCTAGACTCACGCCGGAAAAAATGCGAGATATTTCCTTCTTGTTGGCGCGAGTCAGAGATGCGCTAGATACAAGCATGTATCGAGAGTTGAATTTACCGGATACTTTCACGGCTTCTAGCTTGAGTTCGCTCTTGATTGCAGCGAAGTTCCTGCCAGGGGTGTGTTTGCATTGAACAATGAGTTCTTCTCTGTTGTCCCGATACAGCCTCACGTCGACGCCGCCGTCACGCCCAGGGGGGAACGTCTCCAAGCGCTGCCCCGTCTCCGCCTGAAGGATGTCCCTGACCAGAACCTCAAAGTCATAGGGCGACAAGTCTCCGTAGTTTCTAGCCACGCAACCATGATGCCCTCAACTCGACGCCGTGTAGTCCCCCTTCGGCGTGGCTACACGGAACACATCGAGGGGAGGTCATGAGATTGGGCGTCCGGCGCATGCGGGAGACAGGCGAGGATCCCAACAAAAAGTCTGTGAACGAGGCTTGACGTGGGTCATCAAGCAGTGCTCACAGACTCTTGTGCACTGGCACCGCCCGAAGCCGGAGACCGATGAGCGTGTGGGTGCGGTGCCCCATCTATGGCGGGATGCAACCGCCCACTGCTCGAACCGCTCGCGTTGAGCACAGTTCGAGCCAACCTTCGTGCCTGCGACTGGTCGGCCAGGTGCTTGGGCATGGTCTTTGCCAGCACCGGGATGGGGGGACAATGGCGCGCAAGAAGTCGCTGACGGCTCAGTTGGTCCAGGCGTACCGCGATGCGCAGAAGGCCAAGGAAGCCGAGGCCAAGCGCCAGCAGCAGCTACAGGAGCGGGCAGCCCGCGCGGCCGAGCAGGAGCGGAAGCGCCAGGAGCGGGAACGCACACGCCAAGAGCGCGAGCAGGCTCAGGAGTGGGCTCGTGCGCAGAAGGCCGCGGAGCGGGAGCGCTTGGCCCAAGCACGGGCCGTTGAGCAGGTTGAGCATGACTTGGCCAAACGCGAAGCAGTGCGAGCCCGGCAGGCTGAGGCGAAGAAGAAGGCCGCGCAGCGGCAAGCGGCTGAGCGAGAACGTCTTGCCAAGCAGCGGGCCGCCCTGGAAATGCGGGGGCAGGCCGAGCAGCGAACTGCAGACGTGCATCGCAGGGTCGGAGAGCTGAACTCTGTTCTGTCCTCTCCCTACACACCGTCACTCGCGCGACGGGAGCAGGTGGAAGCGGCGCTCGTGCAGGGCGATGCGGAGGCACTCACCCATGCCGTGGAGGCTGCTCTGACCGAGGCTTCCTACCCTGACGGCTTGCGTGACGCGTGGCGATGCGCGTTCATCCCGGAGACTCGGGAGCTGCTCTTGGAAGTGGATCTACCAGGGCAGTCAGTGGTACCGACCGCAGTTGCGTACCGGTACAAGGCGTCGGCCCCGCCGGCTGTGACCGCCCAGCCGCGCAAGGAAGCCGAGATCAAGCAGGTGTACCGGCTGCTGGTTGCTCGCCTGGCGCTGCGCGCCATCAATGAAGTGCTCATCTTGACCCCGGCAGCCTTGGTCGACGTGGTGGCCTTCAACGGCCATGTAAACGCTAAGAACCGTGCCACCGGCCAAGCGATCCGTCCCTGCCTCATCAGCGTGCGCGCCACCAGAGAGACTGTGGGCGACCTCGTTTTGGACGAGCCTGAACTCGACCCGGTCGAATGCCTACGGCACCTTAACGCAGTCGTCTCACAGCATCCCTACGACCTTGAACCCGTCCGCCCTGTCGTCACCTTCGATCTCACGAAGTACAAGTGGGGGCCAGACGTCGACGTCGTCGCCGGGCTCGACCACCGCCCCGACCTCATGGAACTCGACCCGATCGAGTTCGAGCACCTCGTTCGGCGCCTTTTCGAGGCCATCGGTCTCAAGGCCTGGGTGACTCAGGCATCCCGCGACGACGGTATCGACGCCGTCGCCACCAACGAGGACCCCATCGTTGGTGGACTGTGCATCATCCAGGCGAAGCGCACCCGTAATGCCGTGCCTGCCGACACCGTGCGCGCTCTCGCTGGCGTCATGCACGACAAAGCGGCAGCCAAAGGGATCATCGTCACCACTGCGTGGTTCGGCAAAGCCAGCAAGGATTTCGCCTATCGCACCGGCCGCATGGAGCTCATCGACGGCCGTGGGCTCAAAGCTCTCCTCCTGGAGCACTTGGGGATCGATGTCCTCATCAGTCTGCCCAAGACCCCTCCTGGCTGGGAGACCCTGACCAGTCCTGACCGCTGAGCCGGAGTGCTTTCAGAAAGGTTGCCCCCGCAACTCGTTGGAGAGGCCGTAGGTCTCACCGCCGGAGAGGCTGGACCGAATCACAGACTCACCAACATCCGCCAAATCGGACTAAGAAGGACACTGCTGAAGGCTGCCACGATGGGGCAAGTTATAGCCTCACGAATACTCGCTCGCTCATACTCAAAGGAAACGCATGACTGAGGCTCTTGATGGCTTTGCTGAGCGCGGAGGCGAGGAGCGCTTGTCAGGGGCGGTGCGTGAGACGCCCCCCGCGCGACGCACCTCTGACGACGAGCCGGTTCCCGAGACGCCTTCGCCGATTCCGGTGCCCGAGCAGAAGGGGCTGGAATCTAGTGCGGGTGCAGAAACCTCGAAGAGACGGTTCGTCCGCATCAAGCGGAAACGCGGACCCGTCGAGCTGACCTTTCAGCCTGTAGATAACGGCATCGACTACCTTCTCAGCGTAACGAATCACCTCGCGGATAAGCCGAGCCCTCGCGACCTGAAGTATGCCGTCCTTCATCTCCAAGCCGCCACCGAAGTGCTACTCAAGGCGCGTCTCCAGCTTGAGTACTGGGCGCTGGTTTTCGAGAGGCCAGAGAACGCCTCTCGTGACAAGTTCGACAGTGGAGATTTTCAGAGTTGCGGCACCCCTGAGGCGCTGAAGCGGCTTACAGATATCGCGGGTCTCGACCTGGGAATCAACGGGTCGATCGATAAGGACCTCAAGCAGCTTGCAAAGTGGCGCAATGCGCTTCAACACTATGGGCTGACAGTGCCCGCACCGGCGGTGGAGAAACTTGCAGCGAACGTTCTAGACTTCCTTCTGGCGTTCGTTCACGAGCAGCTCAGGCCCACCTTGGAGTGGAGAGAACGCAAAGCGCTAGACCGACAGATGGAATCGGTCAGCGAAGGGCTTGCCTCAATCAATAGGTTCCTGACCGCCAGGTGGAACCGGTTGCGCGAGGAACTCAAGCCACTGCTCAACGAGACCGTATGCTGCCCGCTGTGTATGCAGAATGCACTGCTAGTAGACGGTGAACCCATCTGCCGTTTCTGCCAGATGGCCTGGATCGACGGTGGCGATGCGGCAGCTGCATACGTCGAGAACGTTCAGGGACACAGTCTCTACGTGAACATGAAAGATGGCGGCGATGCACTTATAACTCCATGCCCGGAGTGCGAGCACGAAGCGCTTGTTGCCGACGTGGAACTAGCTTCCGGTAGTACGGCCGAATATTTCTGCTTCCAATGCGGAACTGAGCAAGGCCCTCTCAGTATGTGTGACGTTTGCGGAGTCCCTACACCTGA
>NZ_JBFBJT010000259.1:0-5726 GCF_040686175.1 Streptomyces sp. NPDC086077
TTTGTATGCTGAGCAACTGAAGCAATTTCTTCTCCTGTTGCAGGATTATACACTAAGACGACATACGACCCCACGTACGGCATGCCGATCACCGTGGAGGACAGCGGCGACACCGCCAAGACCGGCGACGAGACCTGTACGCGCAGAACCTATGCGCGCAACACCTCGGACTGGATAGTCTCCCTCGCCTCCCGTGTCGAGACCTACGGTGTCTCCTGCGCGACGACCCCGGCGGTCCCCGGTGATGTGATCTCTGACATCACTACGGCCTACGACGGCCAGGCGGTCGGGGTGGCCCCCACGAAGGGCGACGTCACCGCCTCCTACCGGGTGGCGAGCTACGACCCGGTGACCAAGGCGCCCGTCTACCAGAAGGTCTCCGGTTCCACCTACGACAAGCTGGGCCGCGCGGTCACTGCGACCAACGCCCTGAATCGCACGGTTAGAACCACCTACGTCCCCGACGACACCGGCTATGGCCCGGTGACGTCCAAGACCACCACCGACCCCAAGCTCTACACCACCACCTCTGAGGTGGACCCGGCCTGGGGCACGGTCACCAAGACCACCGACGCCAACCTCAATGTCACCGAGTGGTCCTTCGACGCGCTCGGCCGCCTGCGGTCGGTCTGGAAGCCGGACCGCTCCCGCGGGCTCGGCGACGCCGCCAGCATCGTCTACGCCTACAGCGTCAACAACGACAAGGAGACGTGGGTCCGCACCGACGCCCTCAAGGCGGACGGACAGACCTACAACAGCTCCTACGAGATCTTCGACGGCCTGCTGCGCTCCCGCCAGAAGCAGGTCCCCGCGCCGAACGGTGGCCGGGTGATCTCCGAGACTCTCTACGACGACCGTGGCCTGGCCTACATCAAGAACGAGCAGGTCCACGACAACGTCGCACCGTCGGGCACGCTGGCGAACACCTTCCCCGGTTCCGTTCCGGGCTCCACTGAGACGGTGTTCGACGCCGCTGGCCGCGCCACCGAATCGATCTTCCGAGTATACGGCCAGGAGAAGTGGCGCACCAAGACGGCTGAGCAGGGCGACCGCACGGCCGTCACCGCAGCCGAGGGCGGCACCGGCACACTGACGATCACCGACGCCCGCGGCCGGGTCACCGAGCGCCGCGAGTACGGTGGCCCCGTCCCGACCGGCACCAATTACACCCGCACCCTGTACGAGTACACACCCGGCGGCCAGATCAAGAAGATGACCGGCCCGGACGGAGCGGTCTGGACGTATGGCTACGATCTGCGCGGACGGCAGGAGTACGCCATCGACCCCGACAAGGGCCGCACCGACACCACCTACAACGACGCCGACCAGCCGGTAACGGTCACCATCACCCTCAACGGCGCCTCTCGCACCCTCATCACCGACTATGACGAACTCGGCCGCAAGTCCGGTACATGGGACGGGGTGAAGGACAACGCCCACCAGCTGACCAAGTTCACCTACGACACCCTGGCCAAGGGCCAGCCGACCGCCTCGATCCGCTACGTCGGCGGCACCACCGGCAAGATCTATTCCCAGGTCATCACCGGCTACGACAGCCTTGGCCGCCCCAAGGGCACCAAGACGGTCATCGCCGCTACCGACGCCCTGGTCGCCGACGGCGGCGCGCCGCAGACGTTCACCACCTCCATGACCTACAACATGGACGGCACTGTCCAGTCCACCTCGATGCCCGCGGTGGCCGGCCTGCCCGCCGAGACCGTCACCAACAGCTACAACGGTCTCGGTCTGCTCACCGGCACCGACGGCATGACGGACTACGTCCAGAACATCGGCTACTCCCCGTACGGTGAGATCGAGGAGACCCGGCTGGGCACCTCCACCGGTGCCAAGCAGCTCCAGATCCTCAACCGCTATGAGGACGGCACCCGCCGCCTGTCCAACATGCACACCGTCGACCAGACCAACGCCGGATACACCAGCGACGTCGACTACGTCTACGACGCCACCGGCAACGTCAAGTCGCTCACGGACAAGGCCAACGGCAGGGACACCCAGTGCTTCGCCTACGACGGCTACCGCCGCCTGACCGAGGCCTGGACCCCGGCCTCCAACGACTGCGCCACCGCCCGCTCGGCGACCGCGCTCGGCGGTCCCGCCCCGTACTGGACCAGCTGGACGTACAAGCCCGGCGGCCTGCGCGACACCCAGGTCGAGCACAAGGCCACCGATAACACCACGACCGCCTACGGCTACCCGGCCGTCAACGCCAACGGCGGCGGCCAGCCCCACACGATGACCTCGATCACCGTCAACGGCGGCACGGCGAATTCGTACACCTACGACGAGCAGGGCAACACCACCAAGCGCTTCAGTCCCACCGGCACCGCGCAGAGCCTC
The DNA here is from genome assembly GCF_040686175.1 of Streptomyces sp. NPDC086077. Classification (NCBI taxonomy): domain Bacteria; kingdom Bacillati; phylum Actinomycetota; class Actinomycetes; order Kitasatosporales; family Streptomycetaceae; genus Streptomyces; species Streptomyces sp. NPDC086077. Next base: position 2,359 of record NZ_JBFBJT010000259.1, read on the forward strand.
ACCTGGGACATCGAAGGAGAACTCACCCGCCTCACCGAAGGCACCAAGACCACCGACTACCTCTATGACGCCAACGGCGAACTCCTCATCCGCCGCGGCCCCGTCAAGACCGTCCTCTACCTGGCTGGCCAGGAACTCCACTACGACACGGCCGCCAAGAAGTTCACCGCCCAGCGCTACTACCCGGCCGGCGACGCCACCGCCGTCCGCACCGAAACCGGTCTCGCCTGGATGGTCGACGACCACCACGGCACCGCCTCGATGACGGTGGACGCCACCACCCAGGCCGTCACCCGCCGCTACACCAAGCCCTTCGGCGAGAGCCGTGGACCGACACCGCCGGCCTGGCCCGACGACAAGGGCTTCCTCGGCAAACCCGCCGACAACGCCACCGGCCTCACCCACATCGGCGCCCGCGAGTACGACCCGGCCACCGGACGCTTCCTCTCCGTCGACCCCGTCCTGGCCCCCGACGACCACGAGTCTCTCAACGGCTACGCCTACGCCAACAACACCCCCGTCACCAAGTCCGACCCGACCGGACTTCGGCCGATCACGGACTGCGAGCGCGGGTGCAGCGACGGCAACGGCGGCCGCTACTTCGACTACATGACGATGGGCCCCAACGGGACCTGGGTCTACCACTCCACGCAGACCTACACGGTGCCCGTGTATGTCGGAGGAAACGGCGGAGTCTTCACCGTCACCGTAAACAACGACGGCGGGAAGATTTCTCACAAGGTCACCTTCAAGAAAGGCCCCCAGCCGAAGCCGGACCTGAAGGAAGGCGAGGAGCAGTTCGACGAGATGGAGGGCTACATGTTCGACGAGCTGACGCAGAACGCTCGGTCCTCCGAGGTGAAGACGATGCAAGGGCTTCTGCGCCCGTGGGCCTGGTACGACGGGCTGACCGGGAGGAGTCAGGGGAGAGACCAGGCCACCGCCCTGTCCATCTGGACCGGAAAGGTCTGTCCCAAGGTGTGCGAATGGGACCACAAGCCGAAGCTCGAGAAGAAGTTCAACCTCGCCGAAGAGGGCTACTTCACCGACGTTCCGGGGACCGACTACAAGGTCTTCTACGATATGTGGTCGAACATTCACTACGGCTACGTGGGCCGGGCCGCAGGCCTCGATACGAAGTCGCTCATCGAAGGAGCCTCGGTTGGTGACTCTCTCCTCGTCGGAGAGGACGACATCGGGGACCAGCTGACGATGCAGGCCGGCGTCGATCTGTTTGACCGGCACGGGCTTGGGCTGACCAGGGAACAGTTCCATTCGGCAGTGATCGACACGGTCGAGAAAATGTACGCGAAGGGAGTGGACCAGGTGAAGAAGAAGTAGAAGAAATAGCGGATTTTCTCCTGCGGGGCCCGGCTCGTTCTTCATCCAGCGAATCGGGCCCCTCGGGTGGGGGTGACATATTTCTTTGTTCCCGGTGCAGGTACAGTTGCGAGCGGAGTGTCTCTTGTGATTTTCGATTCGGGTGATGAGCGGGGAGGGCCCATGGCTGGCCGACGGCTGCACGGGTGTCTTGGTTCGGTCGTTGTGCTGGCTGTGGCTCTGCTGACGGCCATGCTTCTGGGAAGAGCATGGAGCGCCTGCGACGCGGGGGTGAACAGTGCGGCCAACGGGGGCTTTCTGCTCGTGATCTTCATCCCCGTTCTCTGGCTCGTCCTGATGGCCATATGGCTGGGAGTGGGGGCTTTCCTGGGGCGGCGTCCCGTCGTCCGCGCCTTTGTCATCGGGGCGCTGATCCTTACCGTTTCCTGGTGCACCATCTCACTTTTCTGGGAAGTTGACCCCTACCACTGCCCCAGCGGTGTGCCGCCGTGGTGGCCGGACTTCGTACCAGCTCCCGGATTCTGAGAGGTCGTTTTGAGAGCATTTGGCAAGCGATAGGTGCTCGGCTTCTGGCGGACGTTCGTCGGCGGCCGCTTCCACGATGCCGTAACGGGCATCGCTACGCGATACTCGTCCCGTGGAGTGGTTCGAGCACGCCCGGGCAGCGGAGCAACTCCGGGATTGGGATACGGCTATCGCGTTGGTAAGAGCCCACGCCGAGTGTTACTCCGCCGATTCCTCCGCGCACGACAACCATCTGTGGCACATGGATTTGCTCACCCGTGCGGAACGGCTCACGGAACTCACGGAACTCGCCCTCACCGATGTCCACGCACGTCGGAGACTCAACAGATCGCTTCGCGAGCGGGGGGATGGAGGCGGCGCTGCGCAACCGCGCCAAAGATGGTGACCGTGACGCGCTGTACGTCCTTGTGCGGCTGCTGTGCGAGACGAGTCGGGCCCAAGAGGCCCAGCGAGCGATCCAAGACCTCGGCCCGGATGATCAATACGCGCACCAGATCGTGGCCCGCTTTCGACCGCCATCGAGCGGTGCAAGGTAACTTAGACGGTGTCCTATGTGGTGAGGCGGAGCAGTCGCTTGTAGCAGCAGATGGCGGCGGCGAGGCCGAGAAAGGCCAGGTAGTTACGGGGATCGCGCTCGTATCGGGGGCTGAGCCTGCGGTAGCCGGACAGCCAGGACATCGTCCGCTCGATCACCCAACGACGACGGCCCAGGCGTTCGCTGGACTCGATGCCTTTGCGGGCGATGCGCACGCCGATGCGTTTGCCGCGTAGCCATTTCCGCAGGTGGGGGACGTCATACGCCTTGTCGGCGTGCAGGCGCTGGGGCTTGAAGTGGCGGCCACGGTGGGGGTCGTGTCTCGTTTGGTGACCCTCGACCATGGGCTTCAGCCCTTCGCTGTCGTGGACGTTCGCGGCGGAGACGCCCACGACCACGGGCAGTCCGTTCGCGTCCGACAGGACGTGCATCTTGGAACCCGGCTTGCCCCGGTCCACGGGGCTCGGACCTGTGAGTTCGCCCCTTTTTTAGCCCGCACGTGAGCGGAGTCGAGGACCACGCGCGAGACGTCGATGAGGCCGGCGTCGTCGAGTCGGTGCAGCACCGCTTCGTGCAGCCGACCCCACACGCCGGCCCGCGACCAGATCAGGAACCGGCGGTGCGCGGTCGACTTCGATATCCCGAAACACGGCGGCAGAGCCCGCCAGGCACATCCGCTGACCAGCACGTAGATGATCGCCGCGAACAGCGTCTCATCAGGCGTGTCCTGCGTTCCACCGCCCTGCGGCTGCACCTTCGACGGCGGGATCAGCGGCTCGGCGATCTCCCACAACCCGTCCGGAACAATCCAACTCCACGTACCCCGCCCCATGTAAAACCCAACGAGCGATCACCAGATAGGACACGGTCTTAGAAGCCATTTCAGTTGGCGTGATCTTGCGGCAGTCTGGGGTGATGACTGCTGCGCTTGTCGAGCGGATGGCGCCGGAAGAGCTATGGACGTTGT
>NZ_JBFBJT010000260.1:0-5636 GCF_040686175.1 Streptomyces sp. NPDC086077
GCGCCGGTGACACCGGCTCCCGGCCCGGCGGCCTGACCGCCGGCGCCCGCCGAACGACCGGCCCGGCCGCTCGCGGTCGCCCGCCTGCCGGATCCGGCCACTTCCTGGGTAGACCCCGTCCGCGCTGTTCCCGTTCCCCCTCCGGTGAGAGGACCACCCTCATGATGGGCAAGCGCCCACTGCCCCTGCTGTCGGCCGTGGCCGCCACGGCCGCGCTGTTGTCCGGCTGCGGTGGCAGCTCCACCCGGGACGACGCCGCCCAGGCGGGCCCCGCCGCCGAGGGCTTCCCGGTCACGCTGTCCAACTGCGGTGTGAAGACCACCTATCTGCGGCCCCCGCGGCGGGCCGTGTCGCTGAACCAGCACGCCACCGAGGTCATGCTGGCGCTCGGTCTGGAGAAGTCGATGGTGGGCACGGCCTACCTCGACGACAAGATCCTCCCCGAGTACCAGGACGCCTACGACGGGGTCGAGGTCGTCGCGGAGGAGTACCCGTCGTTCGAGACGCTGCTGGCCGCCGAACCCGACTTCGCCTACGGCGGGTTCGCCAGCACCTTCGACGAGAAGGAGGGCCGTGGCCGCGACGCCCTGTCCAAGGCGGGCATCAACTCCTACCTGAACGTCGAGGAATGCCCGTCCGGGCCCGTGACGATGGCCACGATGGAGCAGGAGATCCGCAACGTGGCCAAGATCTTCGGGGTGCCGGACCGGGCCGAAGCGGAGCTGAAGAAGCTCCACGCCACCCTGGCCACGGTCGAGGACAAGCTCGCCGGAGTCACCCCGGTCGAGCTCTTCGTCTACGACAGCGGCGACAAGACCGCCTTCACCGCGGGCGGCGCCGGCATCGGCAACGAGATGATCGAGCGGGCGGGCGGGGTGAACCTCTTCGCCGACCTGGACAAGGCGTTCGGGGACGTGTCGTTCGAGCAGGTCGCCGAGCGGGCGCCCGAGGTCGTCGTCATCTACGACTACGGTGACCAGCCGGTCGCGGACAAGAAGAAGTTCCTGCTGTCCAACCCCGCGCTCAAGGACGTACCCGCCATCAGGAACAAGCGGTTCGCGGTGCTGCCGCTGTCCTCCACGGTGCTCGGCGTCCGGGTGCCCGCCGGCGTGGACTCCCTGGCCCGCCAGCTCCACCCGGACCGCTTCCAGTGAGCGGCCCGACCGGTGCCACGAGCGTGACCGGCGAGAGCGGCAAGCGCGACACGAGCGACGTGAGCGGCCGGGAGGCGGAGCAGGCGGACACCGTCCGGCGTCGCACCCGGCCGCCCTACCCGCTCGTACTCCTGCTGCTGGGCGGGCTGGTGGCCCTGGCGGCCACCTTCGGGATCGCCGCCGGATCCATCGGCCTGCCGGCCGACCAGGTGTGGGGCATCCTGCTGCACCGGGTGCATCCGGCGCTGGCCGACCCCACCTGGACCCCGGTCCGCGAGACGATCGTCCTCGACGTACGGCTGCCCCGGGTCCTGCTGGCCGGCGTCGTGGGGGCGGGCCTCGCGGTGTGCGGCATGGCTCTCCAGGCGCTGGTGCGCAACCCCCTCGCGGACCCGATGCTGCTCGGCGTCTCGTCGGGCGCCTCGGTCGGCGCGGTGCTGGTCGTCGTCTTCAACCTCACCCTGTTCGGCGTGTTCTCGCTGCCGATCGTGGCGTTCCTCGGCGCTCTCGCCGCCCTGGTGGCCGTCTACTTCCTGGCCCGGTCCGGCGGGCGGATGACGACCGTGCGGCTGGTGCTGGCTGGCGTGGCGACGGCCGAGGTTCTCTCCGCGCTCGCCAGTTTCCTCGTGGTCACCTCCAACGACCCGCACACGACGCAGTCGGCGCTGCGCTGGATGCTCGGCGGACTCGCCGGCACCACCTGGACGGTGGTGTGGATCCCCGTCGGCGCCGTCCTCCTCGGCACGGCCGTGCTGCTCGGCGTCTGCCGGTCCCTCAACCTGCTGCTCGCCGGGGAGGAGGCGGCCGTGGCGCTCGGCCTGGACGTCCACCGCTTCCGCGCCGCGCTGTTCACCCTGGTCGCCGTCATGATCGGCGCGATCGTCGCCGTCAGCGGCCAGATCGGCTTCGTCGGCCTGATCATGCCCCACGTCGTACGGCTGCTCGTCGGCGCCGACCACCGTCGCGCGCTGCCCGCCGCGGCACTGCTCGGCGCGGCCTTCCTGATCGCCGCCGATCTCGCGGCCCGCACCGTGATGAGCCCGGAGGAGATTCCCGTGGGCATCCTCACCGCCCTGGTCGGCGGCCCCTTCTTCCTCTGGCTGATGCGACGGAGGACGGCATGACGGAGACAGCCACGGCGAAGGGCGCCACCCCGGCCCGCGCGGCGCCCGGCGCGCTGGCCGTGCGGGACGTCTCGGTCGTCGTCGACGGCCGGGCATTGGTGGACCGGGCGTCACTGGACGTGGCGCCCGGCGAGGTGGTGGGGCTCGTGGGACCCAACGGGGCCGGGAAGTCGACTCTGCTGCGCACGGTCTACCGAGCCCTGCGCCCCACCTCGGGGCGGGTGCTGCTCGACGGCGAGGATGTCCGGCGGATGCCGGGCAAGAGCCTGGCGCGGCGTCTGGCGGCCGTCCTGCAGGAGTCGGCGGGGGAGTTCGAGCTCTCGGTGTACGACGTGGTGGCCATGGGTCGCACCCCGCACAAGCGGGCCTTCGAGGGGGACGACGCCGGCGACCGGGCCGTCGTCATGGCCGCGCTGGCCGAACTCGACGCCGCGGGCCTCGCGCAGGCCCCTTTCAGCCGGCTGTCCGGCGGCGAGAAGCAGCGGGTGCTGATCGCCCGCGCTCTCGCCCAGCGGGCCGGGACGATGGTGCTGGACGAGCCGACCAACCACCTGGACCTGCGCCACCAGTTGGACACGCTGCGCCTGGTCCGCCGGCTCGGTGTGACCGCCGTCGTCGCCCTGCACGACCTCAATCTGGCCGCCGCGTTCTGCGACCGCATCTGCGTCATGGACGGCGGCCGGCTGGTGACCGCCGGGCCGCCCCGAGAGGTTCTCACGCCCGAACTCCTCTCCGGCGTCTACCGCGTCGACGCCGAGGTGACCGAGCACCCCCGCACCGGCGTCCCGCACATCACCCTGCTGCCCGGCACCGGTGCGTCCGGACCGTCTTGAGCCCGGTACACAGCAGTCCGGGGGCTTCCCCGGCGCCCGGGACGCGCGGGGAGTGGATGTCGTAGACACCGGGCCCCGCCTCGCGCGGGCAGCCGTGCGCGGCCAGTTCCCGCGCGATCTGCATGGGGGAGCGGGCGGCCACGCGGGCGCCGACGCCCGGGAACCAGCCGCCGCCTCGTTCCGACTGCTGTGGAGGAGCGAGGAGGTGGCATGGAAGGACTGGACGTCGTGATGCGCGAGGTCGCCTGCCGGCACGGCCGTGTGGAGGCCGTACGGGGCGTGGACCTCGACGTCGCGGCCGGCCGGCGGGTGGCGTTGACCGGTACCAACGGCTCGGGCAAGACCACGTTGCTGCGGGCCGTGCTCGGTCTGCACCGCCGCGCGGGCGGCCGCATCCTGGTGGGCGGCCGGGACACCCGCAGCGCGGCCGAGTGGGCGTGGCGGCGCCGGGCGTGCGCCTGGATACCCCAGAAGCCGGCGGTCGGCCGCTTCCCGCTGCAGGCAGGGGAGTTGCTGGCCAGCGGCGGCGCGCAGGCCGAGGCGGTCGAGGCGGCGGCCAAGCTGGGCGTCGGGCAGCTCGTCGGCCGGCCGTTGCACACCCTGTCCGGCGGCCAGTTGCAGCGGATGTACCTGGCGCGGGCGGTCGGCTGTGTGGCGGCGGGCGCCGGGGTGCTGCTGGCCGACGAACCCACCGCCGCGCTCGACTTCGCCGGGCAGGAGGAGGCCGCCGACGTCCTGCTGTCCCTGCCCGTGACCGTCGTCGTCGTCACCCACGACCGGGCACTGGCCGACCGCTGTGACCAGGTACTCGAAATGGCCGCCGGCCGTCTGCGGGAGGTGCGGTGAACACCCAGGCCGCCGCCGACGTCGGCCAGTTGCTGCAACTCGTCCCGGTCCAGCGCGCGGCATTCGCCCTGCTGCTGGCCGCCGTGGGCCTGCCCGTCATCGGCGTCGTGATCGTCGGTCTCGACATCATGCCGGTGCGGTTCGCGATGATGCACGTGGCGCTGCTCGGCATCGCGGTCGGCCTGCTGACCGGCCTCGACCCGATGCTGTGCGCGCTGCTCGCCTGTGCCCTCGCGGGCGCCGGTGTCGCGCCGCTGGCCCGTACCCCGGACGGGCTGTCCGGGGCGATGGGCCTGCTCATGAGCCTGGCCATCGCGGCCGCGCTGCTCGTGCTCGCGGTGTCCGGGGTCAACGCGGCCGGCGCGTTCGCCCTGCTGTGGGGGTCGATCCTGTCGGTGGGCACCGCGGACCTGTGGGTGATCGGCTCCCTGGCGCTCGCCCTCCCGGCCCTGTTCTGGTGGCGGCGCCGCGACCTCGCCCTGCTGCTGTTCGACCGTGAACTCGCCCTGTCCTCGGGCGTACGGGTCGAGCGGCTCACGCTGGTGCTGCTCGTCCTGGTGGCGGTGGCCGTCGCCGGCGCCATCAAGCTCACCGGTGCGCTGCTCGTCGACGCGCTCACGCTGCTGCCCGCGCTCGCCGCCCGCCGCCTGGGCACGTCCCTGACGTCCATCACCGTCTGGGCGGTCGGCATCGGAGTCGCCGTGAACCTCACCGGGTTCCTCGTCGCGCTCCGCTTCGACTGGCCGCCCGGGCCGGTCCTCGTCCTCACCGCCGGCGTGGTCGTCCTCGCCGTCCACCTCGTACCCGAACGGAGAATCAGCTCATGGCGCGCACCCGCGTCCCCAGCACTTCCCTCCTCGCACTGACCCTCACCGCGGGGCTCGCGCTGACCACAACCGGCTGCGGGGGCGGGAGCGAGTCCACGTCCTCGTCGACCGGCGGCGAGGGCTCCGCACCGGTCGTCGTCGCCACCACCACGTGGGAGGGCGCCCTCGCCAAGGCCGCCGGCGCCAAGGACGTCGAGGTCATCGTCCCGCAGTCGGTGCAGCACGCCCCCGACTACGACCCCCGGCCGTCCGACCTCGCGGCGGTGGCCGGCGCCGACTACGTGCTCTACGCGCCCTTCGAGCCGTACGCCGCGAAGATCAAGGAAGCGGCCGGCTCCGACGCCGAGCTGGTCGAGGTGAACCTCGACAACGACGCCGACAAGGCGAAGGCGGAAGTCGCCCGTCTGGGCAAGCTGTTCGGCACCGGGGACGCCGCGGAGCGCTGGACCACTGCCTTCGACTCCGAGTACGCCACGCTGCAGAAGGGTTTGAAGGGCAAGTGGCCGGACGGGAAGCAGCCCACCGTCGTCGCCCAGGTGTTCGTGACCTGGGCGGCGAAGATGGCGGGCGCGGACGTCGCCGGCTCCTTCGGGCCCGAGGCCGTGACGGCGCGGCAGCTGTCCGGCCTGTCGAAGAAGAAGCCCCGGCTGGTCGTGGACAACGCGCACATGACGACCGGCACGGTCCTGCCCGACTCGGGCGCCGAACAGGTCGAGATCGTCAACTACCCGGGGACCGACCTGGATCTGCTGGCCGTCTACCGGGACGCGGCGAAGACCCTGGAGACGGCGATGGCCGCGTCGTAGAGGCGGTCGCACCAGGCGCCGAGGGGGCCGCCCGCGCCGGGCGGCC
>NZ_JBFBJT010000261.1:0-5588 GCF_040686175.1 Streptomyces sp. NPDC086077
CGCGGGCTGCTTGACGATCTCGCCGCGGCGTCCATTCGGGGTGCGCACGGCTCCGGACAGGGTCAGGTCGTCGCGCAGGGAGCTGTCGGTGGTGGAGGTGTCGACGGCGGCGCCGCCGGACTCGTCGAAGTTCCAGTGGGCAACGGGCTTGGGGCCCTCGCTGACCAGGAACCGGACGATCTGCTCCTCGCCGCCGAGCGGGTAGGCGGTGGACTTGGCCTGGACGTGCAGCAGGTAGGTGCCGGAGGACGGCGGGATGAAAGTCGCCTTGTAGGTGGAGCCGGCCTTCCAGTCGGACCAGGCGGCGTCGGTGGACAGCCGGAAGCGGTAGCCGTTGTTGGTGCTGGTCTCGCCCGGGGCCGGACCGAACACCGCGGTGCCCGCGGTGCCGGGGCCGCCGGCGGCGACGCAGCTGCCGCCCGACACGCACTCGCTGTACGTGGTCCAGGAAGTGATGCTCGGCTTCTGCGGCGCCTTGCTGTCCACGCGGAAGTAGCAGAAGGGGCTGGCCGAACTCGTCAGGTTGCTCTGGTCGCTGTTGTAGTAGGACTTGGTGAAGGCCTGGTAGCGGTAGAGCTTGCCGTCCTCCAGGGCGGTGTCCCAGTCCTTCGTCTGCGCCGGGAAGCCCTTCAGCGTGCTGCTGTACGCGGCGAAGCCGCTGGTCGGCTTGTACGAGGTAGTGCTCGGCTCGGGCGCGTCGGACCAGGTGGTGCCATTCTTGACGTCGATGTCGAAGTAGATGCGCAGCCGGGCCCCGGACTCACCGCCGGCGGCCGTCTCCGGGGTGGCCAGGAGGTCGGGCCTCGGGTCGGTGATGGTGCTCGGGGACGACTCGGTCTTGCTGCACACCCGCCCGGCGCCGGCCTTGACGCCGTACTCGGTGGGGGTGGCGGGCTTGCTGACGTAGTCGACCGTGAGGACGGCGTCGTCGTCGAAGCGCTTCCAGGAGACGGTGTCGGACTCGTCCTTGGCCATGAGCATCAGCGTCAGCCGCGGGAACGAGCCGTTGGCGAAGGAGCGGACGGTCGGGGTGAGGTTCTCGTCCGTCTCCTCGGGGTTGTCGGCGAACCGGATCGGCGCCTTGGGCTGCGAGGGCGAGCAGGCGTCGCCGCGGCCGGCGGAGACATGGCGGTCGCCCATCTGGTCCAGTTTGGTCGGGCCGGGCCACTTGCTGGACGAGGAGATGTTGTTGGTGCGCTCCAGGTCGACCCAGCGCGCGTCGCAAGAAAAGGACCAGGTCTCGGTGACCCGGAACTCGGCGTCGAGGACATGCTTGCCCTTGAGCTTGTCGGGGGCGAACTCGAAGTACATGCGGTTCACATAGCCGTTGCCGCAGTAGTACGAGACGCCGCCGATCACGGCGGAGCCGCACTTGCCGACGCTCATGCCGTTGGTGCCGCCGGAGAAGTTGTAGAAGACATCGCCGTCGGAGGAAAGCACCGTGCGCTCGGACTCGTTCAGCTCGACCGAAGGGTCGATGTACAGCGGGAGTTCGTCCGCGGCGGTGTCGGTGAGGAGCGCGTCGTCTGGGGTGACGTGGAGCGCGTTGCTGTCGAGGACGACGTCCATCATGGCCGATTTGTCGCCGGGACCGGGGCCGTCGAGCGGGTCCGCCTGGTCCGGGCCGGTCACCGGCACCGGGGCGGGCTCGGCGTCGTCGGCGGCGTCGAGTGGGTGCGCGCCGGCGGTCTGCGCCGACGGGCCGTCGGCGGCGGAGGTCTGCCCGCTGTCGCCCGCGGAGTTCCACATCTGGGCGCTCGGCGAACGGAAGACGACCTGCCCGTTGCCGTCGACGGCTTCCATGGTGCCGGCGGCGCCCGCCCGTACGGAGAGCCCGTCTGTGTCCAGGCCGTAGCTGATAGTGCGCAGTTCGGGCGCGGCGGCGGCCTCCAGCGTCTCTACCTCCAGGACTTGGCGGAAGCCTTCGGAGGTGGCCGTCAGGATGAGGTTGACGTCGGGCCGGACGTTCTCGTAGACGGCGCGGTTGCCGTCCAGGCGTGGCTCGGGCAGTGTGCCGGGCCAGCCCAGGGAGACCGACCGGCCCTCCTCGCCGATGGTCACGAGGCCGGCTCCGGAGCCACCGCCGGAGAAGGTCATCTCCACGGCGGCGGCCCGCGGGGCAACCGAGCCGTCCGCGCGCTTCTCCAGCGTGGCGTCGGGCTCGGTCCAGCCGCCGTTCGCGATGGCGACCCGGACCGGGACGATCGACTTCTCCAGGGTGAACGTGCTGCCGTCGGGGTTGGCGAACACGGTGTCACGCTCGGTGCGCTCCCCGGTCACCTCCACGCGTTCGCCGCTCGCCTCGGCCCGGGCCAGCGCCTCTTCGGAGGGGGACAGTGCGGTGGAGGCTTCCGACGGCGCGGCGCTTGCCGGGCCGATGGTGAGCGGCAGGCCCGGAACGGCCGTCAGCGCGAGCGCCAGCACGACTCCGGTTCCCGTCAAGCGCGCTGCGCGTCGTCGGATCGGTGTCATGAGGGTCTCCGTGTGAGCGTGGACATGAGCTGCACCATTTCGTGAGGACGCCCACACCGTGGGCGAAACGAGAAAGAAACCAGCACGTACGTTCGAATGCGAGGGAGGCCGAAGCGGCTTCTACTCGCGAAGTCGAGCGTCAGTCGAAGGCAGGTACCGAGAACGTCAGACGGCGGCGAGGGGGACGGCCCGGCGACCGGACGGCGAAGGCGGAACGCGGTCGGTCAGGTCACCGATGGCGGTGACGTCCGATCCGGCCCCTTTGCAATGTACGAACAATGAGCACCCCCCGTGCCGCACCCCACCCCTGAAGTGCTCGCAGGCAGCGTACATGGCGTGTTCACAGTTTGCCGAGACCCTGTCCGACTAGCTCTGATCTGCCGAAATGCGGCTCTTATGGCCTAAGTTGAGCCGTCGTGCGAACTGTTCTCCCGCTGCCCGACAAGCCCGTACTCGTCCCGCGTCGACTCGACACCCGTTCCCCGACGCGAACATGGCGCAAGGCGACAACTACCGTTGCGCTCACAGCAGTTGCAGACTCGACTTCACACGTGCCTGTGCGCCCCCCACCGCCGCCGCGACGGCCTCCGCCAGCGCCAACGTCTCCCGCTCGGACAGCGCCGAGATGGTCACCCGGATCCCCGGCCAGGCGCTCATCCGCAAGCGGACGCCGGGCGCGACCGCCCGCCCACCCCGCGGGCAGCAGCCGGGCGACGGCTCCGGTCTCGTCGGGCACCGGGATCCACACATTCAGCCCGCTGCGCCCGTACGCCGCGCTCCCGCAGCGCGCCGAACAGCGCGTCCCGGCGCCGCCCGTACGCCACCGCTACCTCCCGCGCGTCCACCGCGCCGTCGGCCCACCAGCCGCGCCACCGCCCGCTGGAGGACCCGGCTGACCCAGCCGGACCCGAGTCGCTGGCGGCCGCGCACTCGGTCCACGGTGACCGCGTCACCGGTGAGCACGACGAGCCGCAGGTTTGTCGTCTCAATTGAGTTTCAGGCTAGAGGTTGTCCCGTATGGGGTGTGAGTTATCCGGTGAGGGCCAGGTTGTGCAGCCGGGCGATGCCGAGCATGACCTGGTGAACTCCGTCGCCCTTGAGTCGGCAGTCCCGCAGGATCTTCCAGTTCTTCAACCGCGACAGGGCGTGTTCCACCCGCGCTCGTGCCCGGCGATGGACGGCGTTCTCTGCCTCCTGCGATGGGCTCAGGTGGCTCTGGCCTCGTCGTTTGCGGTGCGGGATGAGGAGGCCGGTGCCTTGGTAGCCGCCGTCGGCGAGGGTCGGGGCGCCACGGCAGACCCGATCGATGCCGGACTCGGTGAAGGCCCGGCAGTCGTTGCGGCTGCCGGGCAGCGGGAGACCGATCGCCACGACCAGGCGGCTGTTGGCGTCGATGACGACCTGCAGGTTGGTCGAGTACCGGTAATTCTTGCTGGACGCGGCGATGGTGCGGTCGCGGGTCGGCACGAGTGTGCCGTCGACGATGTAGACAGTGTCCTTGCGCGGCCGGCGGGCCGGCGAGATGGCCAGCAGCGGTGCGAGGTGATCGAGGATGCGGTCTGCCGGATGCGGTCTGCCGCGGACTTTGAGACCCCGAACAACGGCGCCACCGGCCGCAACGTGAGGTTCGTGCGCCAGTACGTCGCCACCAGCAACACCCGGTCCTCGAGCGACAGCCGCCACGGCCGGCCACGCTGAACGTCGCCACCTCGGCGCCGTACCAGTGCCACCAGCCTCGCAAACTGCACCTCGGTCAGACCCGCAAACGGCTCGATCCACTACGGATCATCTGCTGAGATCACCCCACCCATGCCCGACCAACGCACCAACCGCCCCACCGGTTACGGGACAACCTCAAGGGTCCGGTGCGGAGCACGGCTTCGAGGATCAGCGTTGGACCCTGGTGCGGGTGCAGACGGTGATCTGCCGGCGCCTGGGTCTGAGTCTGTCGGTGGCGACGGTGTGGCGGCTGCTGAAACGGCACGGCTGGTCCTGGCAGGCGCCTTCCCGTCGCGCACTCGAACGCGACGAGCGCGCGGTGGAGTTGTGGAAGAGGGAGGTGTGGCCCCGGGTAAATGCCTCGCGGCGGCCCGCGGGGGCTGGATCGTCTTCGAGGACGAAGCAGGATTATCGATGACGCCGCCACGAGCACGGACCTGGGGGCCACGTGGCAACGCACCCGTCATTCGCGTCCGGGGCAGATCCCGCCGCAGGACTTCGGTCGCCGCGCTGTGCTGCTACAGACCTGGCGAGAGCGCCAGACTGATCTATCGGCCCCGTCACCATCTGCTCCTGAAGGGTGCACGGAAGAGTTTCTCCTGGCAGGTCTACCGAGATCTGCTGGTGAGGGCCCACATCCAGCTCGGCGGTCCCATCGTGGCGGTTTGGGACAATTGTGAGACTGAGGGGGCATCGTCCGGGGCCAGGGTCTGACCCGTCGGACAACTGGCGGTTGCGTCTTCGCGGGCGGTGATCGACTCCTCCCACGTCCGGGCCGCACGCAGGGGCCCAAAAGCGGACCCAGCCCGGTCGACCGCGCACGCCCGGGCATCAAGCACCACGTCAACACGGACGGCCAGGGCATCCCGCTCGCGGTGTCGCTGACCGGCGGGAACCGTAACGACGTCACCCAACTCCTGCCTCTGCTGGACAAGATCCCGGCCGTGGCCGGGCTCGTCGGCCGGCCACGCAGGCGGCCCGACATGCTCTTCGCAGACCGCGGCTACGACCACGACAAGTACCGCCGGCTCCTGCGGCAGCGCGGGATCCGACCGGTGATCGCCGAACGTGGCCAGCCGCACGGCACCGGCCTGGGCACCTTCCGATGGGTCGTCGAGCGCACGATCTCCTGGCTGCACGGCTTCCGCCGCCTTCGCATCCGGTGGGAACGACGCGACGACATCCACGAGGCCTTGCTTGGACTCGCCGTCTGCCTGATCACCCATCGCCACGTCCAGAGGCTTTGCTAGGGCCAGTTAGCGCATCATCGACTTCGGTGCGTGCACTGTGACCGTCACCGAGTAAGCTTGATCATTAACCTCGCTGCTGTTTTAGGCGGACGTGTTCGGTGAGGGTTTCGATTCGTTTCACGGTCTTCCCCGGCTCGTGGCGTGGGG
>NZ_JBFBJT010000262.1:0-5577 GCF_040686175.1 Streptomyces sp. NPDC086077
GGTCGAGGAGGACGACGCCGAGAACCTGCTCCAGGCCCTGGAGAAGGAGCTCATGCGCCGTCGGTTCGGCCCGCCGGTCCGCCTGGAGGTCGACCCCGAGCTTTCAACACCATCTACCGGCTGACTGCGCCGGCGTCTTCTTTCCGCAGGTTCCGCCTGGGAGGACGGGCTGCGGGGATCGCGGATGCGTGACCGGGGACCACCTTCCAATCCGGGGCCTGCGGTACCCGGGCGGACTTCTTCCACGCCCGGGCGATCCTGATGGCGTTCTGCTCCTTACCTCACTCGGCTACTCGGTCGTACTGCTGGATACGGCTCCTCGCGGCCCTGCTGGGCCGCGTCCTGCGTGATCTGCATGCACGGCAGTTCATGTCTGCCGCGCCCTCTTCGACTTCCTCGTTACGACAGAAATAATAACCCTGTGCTGAGCTGATGTCTACTGTGACCACGATAGGTTTTCTTCACGGTGGATGCGGCCATATCTGTTGCAAGTACCACCGGAAGAGGGCTGTCCGCGGATTGACAGCCTCGCCCAGCAGGCACACGGACTGGTGGTGCGGTTCTACGGCCGACAGGAGAAGCCCGCCATCTCCTCGAACGGGCCCAAGCGGCGCTGGGCACTGATGCGCTGCCGTCGAAACCGGCTCATGTGACACGTTGCCCGGCCCCGCGGGCGGGACCTGCTGGAGCTACACCGCAACCTCTCTGCGCTGCCGGAGTTGGACACGGCGCGTACGCAACGCCACCTCCCTGGACGCGTACGCAGTCGAGGGGCCCGGGGGGCGTGCCCGGACTCCGGGCCCCTCCTTCTGCGACTGACAGTGCGCTAGGTTCGCCTCCGTACGCGCGCGGGATTCAGAGGGCACCCGCGTCAACGGGTCCTTCGCGGGTCCGCGGATGCCGTGCGTGTGCTGCTGGCGGGTCGGGTTTCGTGAGCTCAGTCGTTGCCCATGGCTTTGCGGACCGCGTCCCGGGTGCGGTCCATCAGGGCGGCCACGGGGCCGACGGCCACGTTCGCGGTGGCCGACTCGACGCCGGGATGCGGCCGCGTGGGGGCCATGGCCTCCGCCGCCTTGACCGCCTTGGCCATCGCGGCGAGGTTGGTGACGTCGGTGCTGCGCCGGATGTGTGTGAACTCGTAGCGTTCCTCCGCACGGGCGTGTTCCTGGACGTCCGTGCGCAGCGCCTGCAGCCGGGGCAGGAACTCGGGGTCGTCGGTGTCCATGCCGTCCAGCTCGGAGAGGGTCTCCTTGGCCGCGCGTTCCTCGGCGAGGCGGTCATCGACGACCTGCTCCCCGCCTGCCAGAGCGCGCCGGGCGAAGGGGTGGACGACTTCCTCCTCCGCGGTCTCGTGGACGGCCAGCAACCGCACCAGGCGACGGAAGGCGTCCCGCCGGGCGTCGCCGGTGGTGGCTTCGACCTCGTCGAAGAGGTTACGAATGTCGCCGTGCTGGCGGATCAGCAGGGCAACGACGTCGTCGTCCTGGGACTGGTCGTCGCCGGCCTGGGGTGTGTGCAGCTCGGACATGTGCGGCCGCCTCACTTCTCGCGCATCGCGGGGTCGGGGTGCTCGCCCTCGGACTGCACGCGGTACTCCCGGCCGAACATCGCGTCGTGCTCGGCCATGACCCGCTCGCTCGGCGGCTCCTCACCACCGTGGATCTGCTCCTGCATCTCCTCGAACCGCTCGTGCGCCTCACGTACGTAGCCAGCGCCCAGGGTGGTGAGGTCCATCTGGGTGTCGAGCAGTTCGCGCAGGTATTGCTTGTTCGGTTCGAAGGTGAGCACGTTGGGCAGCTCCGGCGCCAGGATTTCCTGTGGGTCGCGGCCGTCGATGCGGCGCATCAGGTCGCACGCGGTGTGCAGGTGCTCGAGCTCCATGTTCAGGTGGAGCTCCCAGATCGCCTTGACCTTCGGGTCGCTCTCCTGCTCCATGAAGGAGTAGTAGAGGTAGCACTCGTTGTACTCGTGGTTGACCAGCTGCTCCCACCACGTCTCACCCGGGTCGACGAGCGACTCGTAGTGCGTGACGTGCTCCTCCTCGATCAGCCCGATCTCCTGGTACAGCTGGCGGGCGATCGGCTCCATGTAGGTGGGGCCGGTGTTCATGTAGAAGTTCATCGTCTGCTGCTCCGCGGACATGATCGTCAGCGCGTGCAGCCGCGACAGCGGGTCCACAGTGTTCTTGTCGTACGGGTCGCGCACGTTGTCCACGGGATTGCGGTGGTGGTACTTGGTGGGGCGGCCCGGCATGACCTCGGTGAGGTTGTCGACGATCGACTCGGCCTTGCGGTGCTCGATCATTTCGTACAGGTTCGCGTACCGGTAGAGGTGGTCGAAGTCCTCCAGCACACCGAACTGATAGGCCTGCTGGAGATACGGATCCGGTTCCATCCGGGCGACCCAGGCCGTCAGGTCCACCGCGACCTGCTCGTAGGCGATCGTCGTCTCCAGGACCGAGGAGACGCCGGGGAGCAGCCAGTTCACGACCTTCTGCTGCTGCGCCTCGATGTACCGTGTCCGCGCCAGCTGCCGCTTGACCTCGGGGTCGACCGTGTTGCGTGCCAGCTGGTGGCTGAACAGGATGGCCTCGACCTCGATGCCGTTCATGGTGATGATCCGGCACCGGGTGTAGGGGTCGCAGCGATCCGGGTCGATCGGCTGCACGTTCAGCTCCCGCCAGTTGCGCAGCTGACGGTCCAGCGGGATACCCCGCTGTTCGAGCGGATTGAAGGTCATGGGGGCCTCTCGGGGGGGGAGGGAGAGATGAGGATCGACGCGCCGACGAAGTACCCGGGCACGGGTGGCCAGCACGGCCCTGCACCCGCAGTCTGTCTGCTATGGGCGATATCCGGCCACTGCTCCCGTCTGCGCGGCTGACGATTCCCCCCTACTGGGCCAGCCGACATGCCAAGGCGCTCGGCATATGAGGCGTCCATATGAGGCGTCCGAATCATGCTGACGAACAACGCGATGATCACCAGCCGCACCCTTACACCTGAGCGGGGGGAGCCACGGGCTCTGGCTCTCACCGGCCGATGACACAGAGATCACGGCCTCGCTCAGGACTGGGTCATCGATCGAAGTGCGAGACGACGATGTCCTGTGTCACCGCGGCGCCCATCGCGATGTCACGGCCGGCAGAACTCCAGACGGCAGCCGGCGGACGTCCCTGGTCCGCAACAGCCCGTGTTGTCACGCCCAGGCGGGGTATACGGCTGCATGGCCTTCCTTGAGCACCCTGTGATGTCGTCTCATCGGCGATCTCCGAGACGCACGTCGGACGCTGCGTATAGGATCTCGCGGGCGCGGCGGCGGCTCTGATGACAGCCGATCCGATGTTTCTCGTCGGAGCGCCAGGACAGCTGGCTCATGCACGTAACTCCAAAGCGGGGCGGCTGACAGCGCGGACACCGCGCTGAACCGCATCCAGCCCACCGCGGGCAGCGCCTGCTTCCCAAGCACTTCAAGCAGCCTAACCAGCTCCGTGGGGAACAAACACCAGGGATGTGGCCTCGGCCCCATGGACGCCATCGGCAGCACCGCTTCGGGCGGAGTGGCCGGCCCGGCAGCCCGGCAGCCCGCGGAGTGCCGTCCCGGATGTTCACCGGCGACCATACCGACACCGGTTGCCGTGCGCCGCCCGCGCGCAGGGCAGGCATCGAGTTGCCCTTCTCCGGCGGCACCGCCGGAGAAGAGATCGGTCAGATCACAGCGCGCGCCACTCCCCCGCGTCGTCGAGCTCGCGCCTCACCTGACCACGATGCAGAGCACCGCACCGACGGCGCTGGCGCAGGCCAGCACGGCACACGCCGCCGCGGCGTGGCCCTTCAGCAGGGCCAGCCGCAGCTGTGCGTACCGTGCCTCGTACCTCTGCTGCAGCTGCTCGGCCCGCCGTGCCGAGCGCCGCAGCACCCGGCGGGTGAACTCCAGACGCTTGTCGACGTAGTGGCAGGTGAGGTCCTCCGCCTGCGCCGTGGTCAGCCACGGCAGACAGGCGCAGAGCTCCTCGGCCTCGCGGCGTGCGTCGTCCACCTCCGAACGGACAAGCAGATAGCCCTCGACCTCGTTGGCGAGCGCCGCTGCCGTTTCGGGAAGCGACGGCTCCTCGGACGTCCGTTTCACTGCCGTCCACCTTGGATGTCACCAGGTTCCACCACGTCGCGCCTGCCGGTGTACTGCTGCTGCTCCAGCTCAGCGATGTCGGGGTGGTGGAGGTCGAAGGCCGGGGACTCGGAGCGGACGCGGGGCAGCGTCGTGAAGTTGTGGCGGGGCGGGGGGCAGGACGTCGCCCACTCCAGGGAGCGGCCGTAGCCCCAGGGGTCGTCGACTTCGATCTTCGTGCCGTACTTGGCGGTCTTCCATACGTTGTAGAGGAACGGCAGCGTCGACAGGCCCAGCAGGAACGCGCCGATTGAGGAGACCATGTTGAGGGCCGTGAAGCCGTCGGCGGCGAGGTAGTCGGCGTAGCGGCGGGGCATGCCCTCAGCGCCCAGCCAGTGCTGGACCAGGAACGTGGTGTGGAAGCCGACGAACAGCGTCCAGAAATGGATCTTCCCCAGGCGTTCGTCGAGCATGGTGCCGGTCATCTTCGGCCACCAGAAGTAGAAGCCGGCGAACGTCGCGAAGACCACGGTGCCGAACACGACGTAGTGGAAGTGTGCCACGACGAAGTAGGTGTCCGTGACGTGGAAGTCCATGGGCGGCGAGGCCAGGATAACCCCGGACAGGCCCCCGAACAGGAACGTCACGAGGAAGCCGAAAGACCACAGCATCGGCGTCTCGAAAGACAGCGAGCCGTTCCAGATGGTGCCGATCCAGTTGAAGAACTTCACGCCCGTGGGCACTGCGATCAGGAAACTGAGGAAGGAGAAGAACGGCAGCAACACCGCGCCGGTGGCAAACATGTGATGGGCCCACACGGTCAGGGACAGGCCGGTGATGGAGATGGTGGCGGCGATCAGACCGGTGTAGCCGAAGACCGGTTTCCGGCTGAACACCGGGAGGATCTCCGTGACGATGCCGAAGAACGGCAGCGCGATGATGTACACCTCGGGGTGGCCGAAGAACCAGAACAGGTGCTGCCACAGGATCGCCCCGCCGTTGCCCGGGTCGAAGACCTGCGCGCCGAACCTGCGGTCGGCCTCCAGCACGAGCAGTGCCGCGGCCAGAACCGGGAAGGCGAGCAGCACCAACACAGAGGTGAGCAGCACGTTCCAGGTGAAGATCGGCATGCGGAACATGGTCATGCCGGGCGCGCGCATGCAGATGATGGTCGTCATGAAGTTGACCGCGCCGAGGATCGTGCCGAACCCGGACAGCGCCAGCCCCATGACCCACAGGTCGCCGCCGAGCTGCGTGGTCCGCTCACCACCGCTCAGAGGGGTGTAGGCGGTCCACCCGAAGTCGGCGGCACCCTCGGGCGTGAGGAAGCTGCCGAGGACGATCAGGCCCCCGAACAGGAACAGCCAGTACGAGAACATGTTCAGCCGCGGGAAAGCGACGTCCGGAGAGCCGATCTGCAACGGCATGATCGCGTTGGCGAACCCGGCAAACGTGGGGGTGGCGAACAGCAGC
>NZ_JBFBJT010000263.1:0-5529 GCF_040686175.1 Streptomyces sp. NPDC086077
TCGGCGAGGAGACCTCCCGGCTGAAGCACACGCTCGTCGCCACCGGCGAGACCCGCGGCTTCGAGGCGGCGATCCCCGACCACGAGGCCGCGCTGAAGGCCGTGGCCGCGGAGCTGGCCAAGGACGGACTCGGCCTCGACTCGCCCGAGCTGGCCGCGATCGGGCACCGGGTGGTGCACGGCGGGAAGCACTTCACCGAGCCGACCCTCATCGACGACGCCGTGTTCGCCGAGGTCGAGCGGCTGATCCCGGTCGCCCCGCTGCACAACCCGGCCAACCTCACCGGCATCCGCACGGCCCGCGCCCTGCGCCCGGACCTGCCGCAGGTCGCCGTCTTCGACACCTCGTTCCACACGACGATGCCGGAGTCGGCCGCGCGGTACGCGATCGACGTCCGGACCGCCGACGAGCACCGGATCCGGCGGTACGGATTCCACGGCACCTCACACGCCTACGTCTCCCGGGCGACCGCGGAGCTGCTGGGCAAGGCGCCGGAGGAGGTGAACGTCATCGTGCTGCACCTCGGCAACGGGGCCTCCGCCAGCGCCGTGCGCGGCGGGAAGTGCGTGGACACCTCCATGGGGCTGACGCCTTTGGAGGGGCTCGTGATGGGTACGCGTTCCGGTGACATGGACCCGGCCGTCATCTTCCATTTGATGCGAGTTGGCGGAATGTCCGCCGACGAGATCGACACTCTTCTCAACAAGAAGAGCGGACTGATCGGCCTGTGCGGTGACAACGACATGCGCGAGATCCGCCGCCGGATCGACGAGGGTGACGAAGAGGCGCAACTCGCCTTCGACATCTACATTCACCGTCTGAAGAAGTACATCGGCGCCTATTACGCGGTACTCGGACGGGTGGACGCCATCGCGTTCACCGCCGGGGTCGGCGAGAACGCGGCGCCCGTGCGGGAGGCCGCCGTGGCGGGCCTGGATGAGCTGGGCCTGGTGGTGGACGACGAGCTGAACGCCGTACGCGGCGACGCACCGCGACTGATCTCGCCCGGGTACGCGCGCGTGGCGGTGGCCGTGGTGCCGACCGACGAGGAGCTGGAGATTGCGACACAGACGTACGCGTTGGTAAAGGCGTCCCAGGTCTCTTAGAACTGCCGCAGAGGCTCAGAGGCGCCCTCACCTGAGCGGCATCCCGCCCTTTTGTATTTTCCGCCAGACGGAATATTCCGCAGCGAAACAAACCGATAGGATCGCCCCATGCGCCGTTCGAAAATCGTCTGTACTCTCGGCCCCGCGGTCGACTCCCACGAGCAGCTTGTCGCACTGATCGAGGCGGGCATGAACGTTGCCCGCTTCAACTTCAGCCACGGCACGCACGCCGAGCACCAGGGGCGGTACGACCGCGTCCGTGCCGCCGCCAAGGAGACCGGCCGGGCCATCGGTGTCCTCGCCGACCTCCAGGGCCCGAAGATCCGGCTCGCGACCTTCGCCGAGGGGCCGGTGGAGCTGGTGCGCGGTGACGAGTTCGTCATCACCGCCGAGGACGTGCCCGGCGACAGGACGATCTGCGGCACGACCTACAAGGGCCTGCCCGGCGACGTCTCGCGTGGTGACCAGATCCTGATCAACGACGGCAACGTCGAACTGAAGGTGCTGGACGTCGAGGGCCCTCGGGTGCGGTCGATCGTCATCGAGGGCGGCGTCATCTCCGACCACAAGGGCATCAACCTGCCCGGCGCGGCGGTGAACGTGCCCGCGCTGAGCGAGAAGGACGTCGAGGACCTCCGGTTCGCGCTGCGCATGGGCTGCGACCTGGTCGCCCTCTCCTTCGTCCGGGACGCCAAGGATATCAACGACGTCCACAAGGTCATGGACGAGGAGGGCCGGCGCGTCCCGGTCGTCGCCAAGGTGGAGAAGCCGCAGGCGGTGGCCAACATGGAGGACGTCGTGATGGCGTTCGACGGTGTGATGGTCGCCCGTGGTGACCTGGCCGTCGAGTACCCGCTCGAGAAGGTCCCGATGGTGCAGAAGCGCCTGATCGAGCTGTGCCGGCGCAACGCCAAGCCGGTGATCGTGGCGACCCAGATGATGGAGTCGATGATCACCAACTCCCGGCCGACCCGCGCCGAGGCCTCCGACGTGGCCAACGCGATCCTGGACGGCGCGGACGCGGTCATGCTGTCGGCGGAGTCCTCGGTGGGCGCCTACCCGATCGAGACCGTCAAGACGATGTCGAAGATCGTCCAGGCGGCCGAGGGGGAGCTGCTCTCCAAGGGCCTGCAGCCGCTCGTGCCCGGCAAGAAGCCGCGCACGCAGGGTGGTTCGGTGGCCCGCGCGGCCGCCGAGATCGCCGACTTCCTCGGCGGCAAGGGTCTGGTGGCCTTCACCAAGTCCGGCGACACGGCCCGCCGCCTGAGCCGCTACCGCGCGAGCCAGCCGATCATCGCGTACACGACGGACGAGTCCACCCGCAACCAGCTGTCGCTCAGCTGGGGCGTGGAGTCCCACGTGGTGCCGTTCGTGAACAGCACGGACGAGATGGTCGACCTGGTCGATCAGGAGATCGCGAAGCTCAACCGCTTCAACCCCGGCGACATCGTCATCATCACGGCCGGCTCGCCCCCCGGCGTCCCCGGCACGACGAACATGGTGCGGGTGCACCACCTGGGCGGGATCAACGACTGAGGCGGACTCCGTCACGTACGCATACGAGGGTGCTCCCTGCAGGTGCGGGGGCGCCCTCGGTTTGCTGTGACTAGGCGAACTGCTGCGACTGTCTCCGGGCGGGAACGCACAGAGCTGTGGCCCGGCCCCCGCACACGGCGGGGAAACCGGGCCACAGCTTCTGTGCGGCTCCCGAACGGGTTCGGGGATGCTCAATCGGTGGTGAACACATGCATCCCGGGGATGGTCAGAGTCCCGCCGAACTGGGCGGCCTGCGTGACCTTTACGTTCGTGAAGTAGATCAGGGGGATGTTCAGCGGGGGCGGGCTCTCCGGACTGAACGTGAGCGGGATCAGGCCGAAGAGGTTCCCGGAGATGCTCTCGGTGTACATCACCGTGTCGCCGTCGGTGATCGTCGACTCCGAATCCTTCTCCGCCTGCACGTGATACGTCTTGCCGATCTGCTTGTCCTTCACCAGCTGATGCAGATCGCCGATCTTCGTGCCGTCCGAGATGACGTACTTCAGGACCTTCTTGGTCTTGCCGCTGGCGGTCCTCACCTCGACGATGCCCTGATAGTCCGCTCCCTTCAGCTGCAGGTAACTGGCCTCCAGGTACCAGGGGTCGTCCGCCACGGCGATCGGATTGTCCACGCCGCCTTCGGCGTCCGTGGCCCTGGGGCAGTCCTCGGGGTCCACCGTGGAACTCGCGGACGGGCTCGGCGTGGTGCCGGCCTCGTCCGTGGGCTCGGCCTGCTCGGTGGCCTTGTCGGTCGCCCCGCCCACGGCGTCCTCGACCGTGTCGGTGACCTCCCCTTCGGCGTCCTCGACGGAGTCGGACGCGTCCTTGCCTCCGTCGGAGCTACCGGAGTTCTTCGAGCTACCCGAGTCGCCCGAATTCTCGGACGGCACCCCCGCGCCGGGGACCCCGCTCGCAGTCGCGGAGGGGGACGGCGCCGGGCTCGCGGAGTCCTGGGCGCCGCCGCCGGTTATGCCCTCCACGACGCCGGTTATCGCGTCGCCGACGGTTTCGAGTACACCCTTGTCGCTCTCGGACGCCGACGGGCTCGGCACGACCGGCTCGGCCTCGTTCCCCTTGTCCGCGGCGGGTGCCGAGGACGAGGGGGCCGGCTTGGGCTGGGCCCCGTCGTCGGAACCTGAATCCGACGAAGAGTCCTGGCCCGAAGTCCCCGTTCCTTCCGAGGAGTCGGCGTCGGACGGTGCCGAGGGGCTCGGCTCCGCCTCCTCGGCGGACTCGCTCTCGCTCGCCGAGGCGGACGGCGACGGTGTGGCCGACGCGTCCGCGCTCGCCTCGGGGTCCAGCGCCTCGACACAGTCCTTGAACTGGTCGGCGTACTCATCGGCCGACAGGCTCTGGGACGCCGGCTGCTCGTCGGCAAGGGCGAGCTTGGGCGTGAAGCCCATACCCATGAGGACTGCCGTCGGCATCGCCGCCAGGGCTATCGCCTTCCCGGCCGGCATGTGGAACCTGGTGAACAGCGGCTTCTTGGGTGCCGCGTGACGCGGCCCGGTTCTCACACGTGGCCCGTCCGCTTCGGCCACGTGGGCCACCTCCTCAGCCGGCACTGTGCCTCCCGTTCGCCCCGTTGGCCGGGCTCGTTCCTGACAGATCGTTCGGCTGGCCCACCATGTCCTCGTCCGCCTGGGGGACTACGCCCGAGGGGGCGCCGTCCACCTCTTGGCCGCCCTTCGTCGCCTCCGGCTCGGGCGGTGTGCCGGGCGCCCATGCCACCGCCAGGGCGCCGCCGACCATCGAGCACAGGAAGCCGACGACGAAACCGCCGAAGTTGGACACCGGGATGGATACCAACGCCAGCAGGATCGCCGCGACACCGGCGAAGATCTGGATGTGCTTCTGGAACCAGAGGGTGAAGCCCAGCACGACGAGCAGCACGCCGATGATCAGGGACCCGGCGCCCGCGGTGGTGGACATCGCCAGCGTCAGATGACCGATCCGAAGGTTCGCGTACGGGAAGTACATGATCGGTACACCACCGATCATGACGAACAGGCCGGCCCAGAACGGCCGCGTGCCCCGCCAGGCGCGGAACTGCAGTCTCCGGCGGGTGAACTGGCCGGGGGCGGCAGGAGTCTCGGCGCTCATGGAAAACAGCTCCCTGGTGCGGCGTTGCTGTGGTGAGGGTGTATTGCGATGTGAGGGGATGACGCGCAGCGCGCGGAGAGTAGGCGGGCGGGGGCACCGCTTCGGCTCCCCCGCCCGTCACCGAGTGCCTAGTAGCACTCCTTGCCTTCGCCGCTTCCGGTCATGAGCTTCATCTTCAGACCGGGCAGAGTGAAGGTGCCGGCCGTGGTCGCCCACGCCGTCTGCTTCACGTCGGACAGCTTGGCCGACCTGGCCTGCTGGGCGAACCCGTACGGGTTCGCCTTCTTCTGCGCGATCTCCGAATCCTTCATGCCGGGACCGCGGTTGATGTCCCCGGCCGCCACACCGATGTCGATGTCCTCGAACGTGGCGTCCGCGCCCAAGTCGGCGACATCGATGTACAGGTTGTCGGCGGACACCTGCCGCTTCGCATCGGAGCTTTCACCGGCCGTCAGCTTCAGGGTGACGGACCCGATGAACGGGATGCCGGGGGTGACAACGGACTGACACATCCGCTCAATGGTCGCCTTCTCGAACACCGAGACGGCCACCGGGTGATGGGTCTTCTGACCCGTCAGGGTGTAGCCCTCGTCCACGGCCCCGTACTGCGAGAAGCCCGTGCCGTTGAGCTCCTTCGCGGTCACCTTGAACGACTGGCCTGACACACTGAACGACGCGGCGAGAGCACCCTGCGCGAGAGCGACACCTATGCACGCCGTAGCGGCGACGCTGGGCACCATGACCACAGCGAACCGCTTCCATCTGGTCCCACCACGCACTTGGG
>NZ_JBFBJT010000264.1:0-5488 GCF_040686175.1 Streptomyces sp. NPDC086077
GCGGCATCCGCATCGAACCCGGCGAGATAGAAGCAGTCCTGACCCGCCACCCGGACATCGCCCAATGCCTCGTCCTCGCCCGCAAGGACGAAACCGGACACCAGAGCC
This sequence comes from Streptomyces sp. NPDC086077, assembly GCF_040686175.1. Classification (NCBI taxonomy): domain Bacteria; kingdom Bacillati; phylum Actinomycetota; class Actinomycetes; order Kitasatosporales; family Streptomycetaceae; genus Streptomyces; species Streptomyces sp. NPDC086077. The sequence goes on from NZ_JBFBJT010000264.1 coordinate 109, forward strand.
TCATCGCCTACACCGTCCCCCACACCGCAGGCACCGCACACGCCCCCACCACCGAAGCACTCAGAGCACTCGCCACCGCCACCCTGCCCCCCTACATGGTCCCGTCACACTTCGTGAGCCTGGAGACCCTGCCCCTCACAGCGAATGGCAAGGTGGATCGGCAGGCCCTCCCAGCGCCCGCCTTGACGGCGCCGGATACTCTCCACGCCCCCCGGACACCCAGCGAGAAGATCATCGCGGGGCTGTACGCAGAACTCCTCGCGCTGCCCCACGTCGGAATCGAGGACAACTTCTTCCAGCTCGGCGGAGACAGCATCACCGCCATCCAACTGGTTGCCGGCGCCCGCAAGAGAGGCCTCACCCTCGCGCTGCAGGACGTTTTCACGCATCAGACCGTCGCAGCACTCGCCCGCACGGTCGGCATCGAAGCCCACAGGCAGACGGGCGAAGTGCCCGAATCTGAGGAGGGCATCGTGCCCTTGACTCCGGTGATGCAGGCGCTGCGACGACTCCGTGGACCGATCGGCGGCTTCAATCAATCGGTCCTCGTGCGAGTCCCCGCAAATCTCGGCATGGAGCGTCTGTCGTCGGCGGTCGGCCATGTCGTTCGCTGCCATGGCATGTTGCGTACCCGGCTCACCGAATCCGACGGTGACTGGACGCTTGAGGTGTTGCCGGCGGAGCTTGTGAGCGTCCACGAGTTGGTCACTCGCGTAGATGTCTCCGGAATAGCCGAAGAGGAGTTCCGCGCGGTGGTGCGCGAGCACACTCGCGCTGCACAGCGACGTTTGGCACCTCACGCCGGGGTCATGCTGCAGGTGGTCTGGCTGGATGGTGGTGGTGACCGTCCGGGTCACCTGTTGGCCATGGCACATCACCTGGCGGTCGATGGCGTTTCATGGCGGGTGCTGCTGCCCGACCTCGAGGCGGCCTGGCAAGCGGGCAGCGAGGGACGAGAGCTGGCAGTCGAACCCGCGGCGACCTCGTTCCGCCGCTGGTCACAGACACTCTCCGACCAGGCACGCGAGGAGCGCCGTACACGGGAACTGCCGTTCTGGACTGCGATGCTCGACAAGACGGACCCTTTGCTCACCAGGCGGAGGTTGGATCCGAGTCAGGACGTCGAGGCCACCGTCCAACGATTGACGCTGACCCTGCCGACAGACATCACCGAGCCTCTCCTGACCAAGGTCGCAGCGCCCTACAACGCCCAGATCAACGACGTTCTGCTGACCGCGTTCACACTGGCCGTCGGCTACTGGCGCCGTGATCGGACAGCTGCGCCAGGGCGCACCGACATCCTGCTGTCAGTGGAAGGCCACGGTCGAGAGGAGATCGCGGAGGGTATCGACGTCTCGCGGACGGTCGGTTGGTTCACCAGTGAGTACCCGGTGCGGCTGGATCCGGAGGTGCGAGATTGGGAGCAAACCTGGGCTGGCGGACCAGAGCTGGGCAAGGCCCTCAAACGCGTCAAGGAGCAGTTGCGCGCCCTGCCTGATCGTGGTGTCGGCTACGGAATGCTCCGCTATCTCAACAGCGATACAGGCGCAGCACTCACCGCGATGTCCGCACCACAGATTTCCTTCAACTACTTGGGCAGGTTCGCCGTCGCCGCAGAGCGCGACTGGACTGTGGTGGCCGGTGCGGACGGGCTCGGTGGCGGAGCTGACCCTGAGATGCCAGTGCGGCACGGGCTATCGGTCAACGCCATGACTGAAGACCAGGCGGGAGAGTCCCGCCTGATTGCCGCCTGGTCGTGGCCCGATGGGCTTTGGGAAAGGCAAGACGTGGAGGCCCTGGCGCACGGCTGGTTCCGTGCCTTGCGTGCCCTCGTCACCCATGCGAATCGACCGGACGCGGGTGGCCTCACTCCATCGGACTTGCTGGTTTCGGGAGTAAGTCAGACCCAGCTCGACAAGTGGGAAAAGAAGATGAGGAACGCACAGTGAGCCAGCCGTTGATCGAAGATGTTCTTCCACTGTCGCCGCTCCAGGAGGGTTTGCTCTTTCACTCCCTGCTCGATCAGGACGGCGTCGATGTCTACACGGCGGTGTTCAGGATCGACCTGCGTGGTCGCCTCGATGCGTCGCTGCTGCGCTCGGCCGCGCGGTCGCTGCTGCGCCGGCATGCGAATCTGCGTGCTGTCTTCGTGCACGACGATGTCGAGCGACCTGTGCAGATCATTCCCCGCGAGATTCGGCTGCCGTGGACGGAGACAGATCTAAGCAGCCTGGCCGATAAGGAACGAGGTGATGCCCTCGCTGAGTTGTTCGCCGATGAGCGGAGACAGAAATTCGATCTGGCGACAGGCCCGGCGCTGCGCTTCAATCTCGTCCGCCAGGCCGAGGACGAGTATGCGCTGCTGATCAGCGCCCACCACATTCTTCTCGATGGCTGGTCCGCCCCGCTGCTGATCCGAGAACTGCTCACGTTGTACAAGAGGGGCGGTGACGAGGCCACGCTGCCTCGTGCCACACCGTATCGGGACTACCTCCGCTGGCTGGGTGAACGAGACCGGCAGGCGGCTGAGCAGGCGTGGCGTGAGGCTCTCTCGGGAGTCGAGGATCCGACATTGCTGGTCTCCGCCAGCCCGGACCGCAAGACGGCGCTGACGGAGGGCGTTGCTGTCGCCGTGCCTGACCGGGTTACTTCGGCCCTGGTGGAGCTTGGTAGGCAGGAGGGCGTCACTCTCAGTACGGTCGTGCAGGTCGCCTGGGCATTCCTCCTGGGCGTACTCAAAGGCCGCGACGAGGTCCTCTTCGGAGAGACCGTCTCGGGCAGGCCGCCCGAGCTGCCCGGCATGGAATCCATGATCGGCCTGTTGATCAACACGCTGCCGGTGCGAGTAAGTTGGTCCAGAGACGAATCCGTGCTGACCGTGATGAAAAGGCTTCAGCGAGCGCGCATCGAGCTGTTGGAGCACCAGCACCTAGGGCTTGCGGACATCCAGCGCATAGCCGGGCACGGGGATCTCTTCGATACGCTCACGACCTTCCAGAACTTCCCAAGGCAACTCGATGACCTCTCAGGTTTGCTAGAGGGAACGGGAGTTCACGTTGCCGGGATCGCCGGCCAGGACGGCGCTCACTATCCGCTGATGTTGCGGGCGGTACACGACGGTCAACTGACCCTGGAGCTTTCTTACCAGCCGGGACTGATGGACACGGCAACGGTCCAGGTCCTGGCCAGGCGGCTCCTGCGGATTCTGTCAGCGATGTCGGTGAACTCCCGGCAGCCTGTAGCAGGAATCGATGTCCTGGAGCCGGCCGAGCGAGCGCGGTTGCTCGAGGAGTGGAGCGGGGCCGAAGCGCAGGGGCACGACCACACTCTCCCGGAGCTGTTCGAGAAGCAGGTGCAGGCGACACCCGATGCGGTGGCGGTAGTCTTCGACGGACAGGAGCTGTCATACGCGGAGCTGAACGCGCGCGCCAACCGCTTGGCTAGGCTTCTGGTTCAGACGGGCGTCGGCCCGGAGTCCCTGGTAGCGATCGTCCTGCCACGGTCCGCAGACCTGATTGTGACGATCTTGGGTGTACTGAAGGCCGGTGGTGCCTACGTGCCGATCGATCCGGTCCACCCAGCCGACCGGATCGCCTTCATGCTTGACGATGCCCGGCCTGTCACGATCGTCACCACCGGTGCCGACTCCGGCACGCTTCCCGAATCTCACCGTGACAACGGTGTCCTGCTCCTGGACGCGAGCCAAACGGTGTCGCGTCTGACTGACCTGAACGAAGCGGACCTGCGGGACGCAGACCGCGTCAGGGGTCTGCTGCCCGCCCACCCGGCCTACGTCATCTACACCTCGGGCTCCACAGGCCGCCCCAAGGGCGTGATGATTCACCACCGAGGCGTGGCCGGGCTGGTGGCAGGCCAGGTGGAGCGCTTCTCCATCGGACCGGGCAGTCGGGTACTGCAATTTGCGTCCCCGGGCTTTGACGCAGCTGTCTCCGAATGGGCGGTGACCCTGTGCTCCGGAGCCGTCCTGGTGATGGCCCCAGCCGATCAGTTGCTGCCCGGACCGGAGTTGGCGAATACGATCGCTGGCAGCGCAGTGACACACGTCACCCTGCCACCCGCCGTCCTCACCGTCATGGATCCTGCAAGCCTCCCCTCAGTCACCACCTTGATCTCAGCTGGCGAGGCCTTGAACCGGGACGTGGTCGCGCACTGGTCGCAAGGACGCAGTTTGATCAACGCCTATGGGCCAACTGAGTCGACGGTGTGTGCCACGACGACTGGTTCCCTGCCGGACGGCGAAGACGCCGAGCCGCACATCGGAACTCCAATGGGCGACGCCAGAACGTACGTGCTCGACAAGGCGCTGCGCCCGGTGCCGGTCGGTGTGGCCGGTGAGCTGTATCTGGCGGGTGGGCAGTTGGCGCGGGGTTATGCGGGTCGGCCCGGACTGTCGGCGGAGCGGTTCGTGGCGGATCCGTTCGGTGGGGCGGGGTCTCGTATGTATCGGACCGGGGATCTGGCGCGTTGGAGTCCAGATGGGCAGTTGGTCTATCTGGGCCGGACTGATGACCAGGTGAAGATCCGGGGGTTCCGTATCGAGCCGGGTGAGGTTGAGGCGGTGGTCGGTGGTCACCGGGAGGTGGCGCAGTGTGTGGTTGTGGTCCGGCAGGATGAGGTGACTGGTCCGCATCTGGTGGCGTATGTGGTGCCACAGGGGCGGGGTGCGGGTCGCGGGTCCGGGGCGGGTTCCGCGGCTTCGCTTTCGGTGTCGGGGCTGCGGGAGTTCGTGTCGCGCCGGCTTCCTGTGCACATGGTTCCGTCGTTCTTTGTGGTGCTTGATTCGTTGCCGTTGACGGTGAATGGCAAGGTGGATCGGCGGGCGTTGCCGGATCCGGGTGTTGCTTCGTCAGGTGGGGGCCGGGTGCCGCGGACGGTGGAGGAGGAGCTCCTGGCCGGTCTGTTCGCTGAGTTCCTGGGGGTGCCTCGGGTTGGTATCGACGACAGTTTCTTCGAACTCGGCGGCCAGTCGCTACTGGCAACTCGTCTGCTCAGCCGCATTCGGGACGTCTTCGACGTTGAACTCCCGATTCGCACGCTTTTCGAGTACTCCACGGTTTCTGAGCTCGCGGCCAGACTGGGTGATGCTTCGGGGGCGCGGGTGCCGGTTGTTGCGGTGGAGCGTGGTGATCGGGTTCCGTTGTCGTTTGCTCAGCGTCGTTTGTGGTTCCTGTCGCGGCTTGAGGGTTCGAGTGCCACATACAACATTCCGTGGGCGACCCGGCTGGAAGGGCGTCTGGACGAGGGTGGGTTGCGGGCGGCTCTGATGGATGTGATGGGCCGTCATGAGGTTTTGCGGACGGTGATCCGGGAGGTGGATGGTGAGCCGTATCAGCATGTCGTCTCGTTGGAGGATGTGCCT
>NZ_JBFBJT010000265.1:0-5299 GCF_040686175.1 Streptomyces sp. NPDC086077
CAGACACCTCGTCCGGGTGGCGGAATGGCAGACGCGCTAGCTTGAGGTGCTAGTGCCCTTTATCGGGCGTGGGGGTTCAAGTCCCCCCTCGGACACCAGCTCAGACCCCTGTTCACCAGGGGTCTTCTGCTTTTTCGGGACGGCTCGCCCGACGCCGTGTGGGCCATCTCTCCCCCACCGTGAGGATCCCGAGGTCACGGCCGTCGACGCCCCCGGGTCGGCAGCCCGACCGGCCCCCGCAGGTGGCCGCCGCACGACGGCGAACTTGGCGTCGTACTAAAATTTCCGGCTTGTTACGAGCTGGAGCCGGACAACCCCAGGCAGACCTGCGGGCCCGCCGGCGCCCCGGAGGCTTCCGGGATCGAGACGCGAGGACCCGATGGCAGCCATACACGAGAGCAGTGCTCTCGGCCTGCTCGACGACGAGATCCGCGAACGGTTCGGTGACAGGGCACGTTTCTCCGGGGGACCGGCCGCCTCCCCGCGCACGCTCGTGGACCTCTTCGAGGCGTCCGTGCGGGCGCATCCCGACGAACTCGCCCTGGACGACGGGACGGTCCGGCTCACCTATCGGGCCCTCGCCGTCGAGGTGGAGCGGCTGCGGGTGCGGCTCGCCGCGTCCGGGGTGGGGCTCGGGGACCGGGTGGGGGTCCGTGTCCCGTCGGGGACCAATGATCTGTACGTGGCGATTCTCGCCGTACTCGCGGCCGGCGCCGCCTATGTGCCCGTGGATGCCGAGGACCCGGACGAGCGGGCCGCGTTGGTGTTCGGGGAGGCGGAGGTACGGGCCGTCGTCGGGGCCGGGCACGAGGTGAGCGTCCACGGAGCGGCGGCCGCAGCGGCCGCCGGGCGCCCCGGGGGCGAGCACGACGCCTGGATCATCTTCACCTCCGGGTCCACCGGGAAGCCCAAAGGTGTCGCCGTCAGCCATCGCGGTGCCGCCGCGTTCGTGGACGCGGAGGCCGCGCTGTTCCTGACCGAGGAGCCGATCGGGCCCGGCGACCGGGTCATGGCGGGGCTGTCGGTCGCGTTCGACGCGTCCTGCGAGGAGATGTGGCTGGCCTGGCGGTACGGGGCCTGTCTGGTGCCGGTGCCACGGGCGCAGGTGCGCAGCGGGGCCGATCTGGGGCCGTGGCTGGTCGAGCAGGAGATCACGGTCGTGTCGACCGTGCCGACGCTGGCCGCGCTGTGGGAGCCGGAGACCCTCAACGACGTACGGTTGCTGATCTTCGGCGGTGAGGCGTGCCCGCCCGAGCTGGCGCAGCGGCTGGTGACCGAGGGGCGCGAGGTCTGGAACACCTACGGGCCGACCGAGGCGACCGTCGTGGCCTGCGCGTCGCTGATGGGCGGCGAGGAGCCGGTGCGGATCGGGCTGCCGCTGCGGGGCTGGGAGCTGGCCGTCGTGGACGAGGCCGGGGAACCGGTCCCGATGGGGGCCAGTGGGCAACTGGTGATCGGGGGCGTCGGGCTCGCCCGGTACCTCGACGCCGAGAAGGACGCGGAGAAGTACGCGCCGCTCCGCTCGCTGGGCTGGGAACGGGCGTACCGCAGCGGTGACCTGGTGCGGGCCGAGCCGGAGGGGCTGGTCTTCCTCGGCCGGGCCGACGAGCAGATCAAGCTCGGCGGGCGGCGGATCGAACTCGGCGAGGTGGACGCCGCGCTGCAGGCGCTGCCCGGCGTCGCCGGTGCCGCTGCCGCCGTACGGACCGCGCGCAGCGGCAATCAGCTGCTCGTCGGCTATGTCGTCACCCAGGAGGGCTGGGACGCGGAGGCGGCGGTGCAGCGGCTGCGGGCCGCGCTGCCGGCGGCGCTGGTGCCGCTGCTCGCGCCGGTCGCCGAGCTGCCCACCCGGACGTCCGGGAAGGTGGACCGGGGCGCCCTGCCCTGGCCCCTGGAGGGGATCAGGACGGGCGCCGAGGCCGAGCAGCTCCACGGCACCGAGGCCTGGCTCGCCGAGCAGTGGACCGAGGTGCTGGGGATCCCGGTCACGGCCGCGTCCGACGACTTCTTCGCGATCGGCGGGGGCAGTCTGGCCGCCGCCCAGCTGACCACACGGCTGCGCACCCGCTACCCGGGCGCCGCCGTGCTCGACATCTACCAGCGGCCCACGTTGCGGAAGCTGGCCCGGCGGCTCCAGGAGTCGGCGCAGGACGACGGCGGGCGGCGCACGGTCGCCCCGGTGCCCCGGCGCGCCCAGGTGGTGCAGCTGCTCGCCCTCGTGCCGCTGTTCGCGCTGACCGGACTGCGGTGGACCGTCGTCCTGGCGGCCGTGGGCAATGTGCTGAGCGGGTACGCCTGGCTGCCGACCGCGCCGTGGTGGGCCGTCGGAGCCCTGGCCGTGCCGCTGTTCACACCGCCGGGGCGGCTCGCCGTCGCCGCCGGTGGGGCCAGGCTGCTGCTGCGTGGTGTGCGGCCCGGCAGGTATCCGCGCGGGGGGAGCGTGCACCTGCGGCTGTGGGCGGCGGAGCGGCTGGCCGAGGCCAGTGGGGCGACCTCGCTGACGGGGGCGTGGCTGGAGCGGTACGCGCGGGCGCTCGGTGCCAGGGTCGGGCAGGACGTGGATCTGCACTCGCTGCCGCCGGTCACCGGCATGCTCAAGCTGGGCCGGGGCGCGGCCGTGGAGTCCGAGGTCGACCTGTCCGGGTACTGGCTGGACGGGGACCGGCTGGAGATCGGGCCGGTGAAGGTCGGCGCGCACGCCGTGGTCGGCACGCGCAGCATCCTCTTCCCGGGGGCGCGGGTCGGCAAGCGGGCCGAGGTGGCGCCGGGGTCGGCCGTCGCCGGGCAGATTCCCACCGGGCAGCGGTGGGCGGGCGCGCCCGCGGTCAAGCTCGGCAAGGCGAAGCGCAACTGGCCCGAGGAGCGGCCGGGGCGTGGCCCGTTCTGGCGGGGACTGTACGGGGCTTCGGGGCTCGCGCTGTCGGCGCTGCCGGTGCTGGGAGCGGGGGCCGCGCTGCTGGTGGTGCGCGGGTTCGTGGCCCCGGGTGACGGGCCGGCGCAGGCTCTCGGGGGTGCCGCGCTCGCGCTGGTGCCGGCGACGCTCGCGTTCGGTGCGGCGTACGCGCTGCTGATCCTCGTCGGGGTGCGGCTGCTGAGCCGCGGGCTGCGGGAGGGGACGTACCCGACGCACAGCGGGGCCGGGTGGCAGGCGTGGACCGTCACGCAGCTGATGGACCGGGCCCGCGACACGCTGTTCCCGCTGTACGCCGGGCTGGCCACGCCGGTGTGGCTGCGGCTGCTGGGGATGCGCATCGGGCGCCGGGCCGAGGTCTCGACCGTGCTGGCGCTGCCCACCCTGACGACGGTCGGCGAGGGGGCGTTCCTCGCCGACGACACGCTGACCGCGCCGTACGAGCTCGGCGGCGGGTGGATGCGCATCGGGCGCGCGGAGATCGGGCGGCGGGCGTTCCTCGGGAACTCGGGGATGACCGCGCCGGGGCGCAGCGTGCCGGACGGCGGACTGGTCGGGGTGCTCTCGGCCACGCCGAAGAAGGCGAAGAAGGGCAGCTCCTATCTGGGGCTGCCGCCGGTGAGGCTGCCGCGCAGCGCGGCCGACGGCGATCAGAGCCGGACGTACGACCCGCCGGCCCGGTTGCTGTGGGCGCGGGCGCTGGTGGAGCTGTGCCGGATCGTGCCGGTGTTCTGCTCTGCGGGGCTGGCCCTGCTGACGGTGGCCGCGCTGTGCGCGCTGGGCGGCTGGGCGTGGCCGCTGGGCGGGGTCGTGCTGCTCGCGGTGGGCGTGCTCGCGGGCGCCGGGTCCGTGGTGGCCAAGTGGGTGCTCGTGGGGCGGCACCGCAGCGCGGAGCATCCGCTGTGGAGCGGGTTCGTCTGGCGCAACGAGCTGGCGGACACCTTCGTCGAGGTGCTGGCCGTGCCGTGGCTGGCGGGCGCGGTGCCGGGCACGCCGGTGACGACCGCCTGGCTGCGCGGTCTGGGTGCGCGGATCGGCCGGGGCACCTGGGTGGAGAGCTACTGGCTGCCGGAGGCGGACCTGGTGACCCTCGGGGACGGCGCCTGCGTGAATCGGGGCTGTGTACTGCAGACACACCTCTTCCACGACCGGATCTTGCGGACGGATACTGTGGTTCTCCGTGAGGGCGCGACGCTGGGTCCTGGCGGAATCGTCCTGCCCGGCAGCACCGTGGGGGCCCGCACCACACTGGGTCCCGCGTCGCTCGTGATGGCGGCGGAGTCCGTCCCCGACGACACCCGGTGGCTGGGCAACCCGATCGAGGCGTGGCGTCGCTAGGGTCCCCCGCCGCGGCGGGGGACGAGGGCGGTCGTACGAGCACGGCGCAGGGAGCAGACGCGGCAGTGGCGGTTCAGCAGGCGGCGGGTCCGGACCCGTACTTTCCGGCCAACGGCGATCACCGGTACCGGGTGCACCGCTACGAACTCGCGCTGGACTACCGCCCGGGGACCAACCGGCTGGCGGGCACGGCGCGGATCAACGCCATCGCGGGGCGTGCCGCGCTCGCCGAGTTCCAGCTCAACCTGGCCGACTTCAAGATCGGGCGGGTGCGGGTGGACGGCCGGCAGGCGCACTACACGCATCGGGGCGGCCGACTGCGGGTGCGGCCGGGCAAGGCGGTGCGGGCCGGGGCGGCGTTCACGGTCGAGGTGCACTGGTCGGGCAATCCCAGGCCGGTGAACAGCCCCTGGGGCGGGATCGGCTGGGAGGAACTGGTCGACGGGGCGCTGGTGGCGAGTCAGCCGGTCGGGGCGCCCTCGTGGTACCCGTGCAACGACCGGCCGGCCGACAAGGCGTCGTACCAGATCTCCGTCACCACGCCGTCCTCGTACTCGGTGGTCTCCGGTGGGCGGTTGCTGACGCGGACGACGAAGGCCTCGACGACGACCTGGGTCTACGAGCAGCCCGCGCCGACGCCGAGCTACCTGGTGGGGCTGGCCATCGGGAAGTACCGGACGGTGCTGCTGGGCGACCCGGGCCCCGGTGGCGTGCCGCAGCACGGGCACATCCCGGCGCATCTGCTGCCGGAGTTCTCGCGGGACTTCGCGCGGCAGCCGGCCATGATGGAGCTGTTCCAGGAGCTGTTCGGGCCCTACCCGTTCGAGGAGTACGCCGTCGTCGTGACGGAGGAGGAGCTCGACGTGCCGGTCGAGGCGCAGGGGCTGTCGCTCTTCGGCGCCAACCACGTGGACGGGGCGCGGGGCTGGGAGCGGCTGATAGCGCACGAGCTGGCGCATCAGTGGTTCGGCAACAGCGTGTCCCTCGCGGACTGGCGGCACATCTGGCTGAACGAGGGGTTCGCGAAGTACGCCGAGTGGCTGTGGTCGG
>NZ_JBFBJT010000266.1:0-5123 GCF_040686175.1 Streptomyces sp. NPDC086077
GTCGCCGCCGAGATCGCGCTGCGGCTCATCGAGACCCTGGCGAACGACGAGACGATGCCCGAGCTGCGGGTCGGCATCGCCTTCGGCACGGTGACGACCCGGATGGGTGATGTCTTCGGAACGACGGTGAACCTGGCCTCCCGGTTGACGTCCATAGCGCCACGGGACGCGGTCCTGGTCGACAGCGCGTTCGCCGAGGAGTTGATCCGCAGCGGTGAGGCCCCCGCCTCCGAGGCGGAGGCGGCCGAGGCCGCGGCGGCCGCGGAGAAGGAGGGCGAGGAGCCGCCGACGTACCGCTTCGGGCTCCAGCCGATGTGGCAGCGGCCGGTGCGTGGGCTGGGCGTGGTCGAGCCCTGGCTGCTCACGCGGCGGGACGGCGCGCCGTAGCGGGGCTCAGGCCTCACCACCCGGTCAGGGGGCCGAGGCACAGGTCGAGGATCGGCACGCAGAGGGCGGGCTTCTCGGGCCGCGGCGCCGGAGCGCTCGGAGTGGGTGTCGGCTCGGGGGCCGGGCCCGTGGTGGGCGGGCGCTGCGACGGAGTGGTGTTGCCGCCGGTGCCGGTCCCTCCGGGGGTCGATGGCGCGTTCGGGGCGTCCGGGGGGTCAGCAGCTTCCGGGATGGTCGTGGCGGTCCCCAGGGCCGGTGCGTGGTCGTGGGGCTGCGACGAGGCGTGCGGGGACCTCGGCGTGGTGGGCGCCGTGCCGTGCGCGTGAGGCGTGCCCGGGCCGCGCAGGGCGCCCGGGGCGGAGGGGCCCGCGGTGCGGGTGCCGGGGGGCACGGTGGCGAAGGTGTTGGCGGCCTGGCCGCTGCTGACCGCCGCTTCGGGGGTGGGTCCGGCCGCCGCGGTTCCGAGGCCGCCGTTCCCGGAGTCCGGCGGCACCAGGCGTACGAGGCCCAGGACACCGGCGGCCAGGACGAGGGCGCCCGCGGCGAGGAGCACCTTGCGGGGGCGCGGCCGGCGGTGACGGCCACGGCCGCCGGTGGGCCGGGCGGCCTGGGGCGCGGCGCTGGGCGCGTTCGCCTTGCTGGTGCTGGTGCTGGTGCTGGTGCTGGTGCTGGTGCTGGTGCTGGTGCTGGAGGCGCGGGTGCGGTGCGGTGCGGGCGGTGGCTTGCTCGTGCCGCCGTGGGTCGCGTCGTTGCCCTGGTTGTTTCGCCGGACGGTTCCCGGGGCGGTCGTGGGGCTGGTGGGTCGGCTGGTTCCCGGGCGGGCCTCCTGGCTGTTTCCCGGGCCGGCCTCCGGGGTTCTCGCCGGGACGACATCCGGGGTGTTCCCCCGGCCGTCCCTTCGGGTGCTCCCTTGGTCGCCCTTCCGGGCGCCGCCCGGGCCGCCTTTCCGGGTGCTCTCGGGGCTGTCCTTTCGAGTGCTCCCCTGGCTGTCCTTCGGGGCGCTGCCCTGGCCCTTCTCCTGGGTGGTGCTTCTCTGGCCGTTCCGTTGGCCGTTCCTCGACGGGATGCCCGTCGGCGTGTCGGTCCTCATGCCGGTCCTCCCCGATGCGCCGGCGCGCCCCCCGGTGCGCCATGGCGCTCGCACGTTATGCGCTCCTCCGGGAGCGGGGGAGGGAGTCGGGTGGTATGTCACTCGAACGGGGTGTCGGAGGGTGATCGGGGAACCGGGCGCGCGAGAGAGCGGCCTTCCCCCGGAGGGGTGCGGCTGGAATGATCGGGCCGAGTTTTGTTAACCCGCGTTAACCGGGAGGGTGTCATGAGCGAAGAGCGGTTCGGGGAGTTCGTGCTGGTGCGGCGGCACGGGGACGGGCATGTCGCGGAGCTGGCACTCGACCGGCCCAAGGCCATGAACGCCGTGTCCACGGAGATGGCCAGGTCGGTCGCCGGGGCGTGCGCGTCGTTGGGGGCCGACCGGGACGTGCGCGTGGTCGTGGTGACGTCGACACATGAGCGGGCGTTCTGCGTGGGGGCCGACCTGAAGGAGCGGAACTCGCTGAGCGACGCCGAGCTCGTACGGCAGCGGCCGGTTGCGCGGGGGGCGTACACCGGTGTGCTGGAACTGCCGGTGCCGACGGTGGCGGCGGTGCACGGGTTCGCGCTCGGGGGCGGGTTCGAGCTGGCGCTGTCGTGCGACGTGATCGTGGCGGACGGTACGGCGGTGGTGGGGCTGCCGGAGGTGTCCGTGGGTGTGATTCCCGGGGGCGGCGGTACGCAGCTTCTGCCGCGGCGGGTGGGGGCGGCGAGGGCGGCCGAGCTGATCTTCACCGCGCGGCGGGTCGAGGCGGCCGAGGCGCGTGAGCTGGGGCTGGTGGACGTGCTCGTGGAGGACGGACGGGACCGGGAGGAGGCGCTGGCGCTGGCCTCCCGCATCGCCGCGAACTCCCCTGTGGGCCTGCGCGCGGCCAAGCGGGCCCTGCGCCTGGGGCACGGGCTGGACCTGCCGGCCGGCCTGGAGGTCGAGGACGCGGCGTGGCGGTCGGTGGCGTTCTCGGGGGACCGGGCGGAGGGCGTCGCGGCGTTCAACGAGAAGCGGAAGCCCCAGTGGCCGGGCCAGTGAGGGGCGCTCCGCGCGGCGGGCGGGTGCGCGGCGTTGTGCCGGGGGCCGCGTAACCCGGCGCTGCGCCGGGCCGGGGTGGCTGCGCCATCCGGCGTGGCGCTGGGCCGGGGTGCCTGCGCCATCCGGCGTAGGGCCGGGCCCGGCGTGCGTTGCCGCTCCGGCGGTGCGCTGGGCCGGGGTGCTCGCGTAGACCGGCGTTGCGCGTGCGCTGCGGCAGGGGCGCGAGCCGCGTTGCCGGGGTGCCCGCCGGGTTGCCTCCGCGCTCAGTCGTGCCTCCGCGCCCAGCCGTACCCCCGCGCGCTGCGGTACTCCGCGCCCGACCGCGCCCCCTACCCAGCCGCACCCCCACCCATTGCCCCGCTCCTGTGCCCCGCCACCTCGGCTCTCCGCCGTCGCGTTCCTCTCACCCCAGCGCCCCGGAAACATCCCCATTCATCCCGAATCTCCCTAGCCTGGGGAGATGGGTGTGGAGAGCCGGCTCGCGGCTGTGGTGGCGTTGGCGCAGGGGATGGCTGCGGCGCAGTCGGTGCGGGACTCGTGGCGTGCCGCCGCGCTCGGGGCCTGCCGGGCGCTGGACGGGAGTTTCGCCGCGCTCTCGGTGTGGGAGCGGGACCTCGGGCGGTTGCGGGTGCTCGTCAACGTGGGTGAGCGGGTGGAGGACGAGGAGGAGTTCCCGGAGGACGAGACCTACCCGGTGCACCAGTTCGCCGAGATCACCGAGTTCCTGCACGAGCAGTGGGCGGGCGGCGGCGAGCCCGACGCCTGGGTGGAGACCGCCGAGGGGCCCACCGCGGGCCGCGCGGGCTTCTGTCATCAGCGGGTCGCCGCCCTGCGGCGCAGGGGCCGGGGCTGCTGCGTCGTCGCCCCAGTCGTACTGCACGGCCGCGCCTGGGGCGAGCTGTACGTCGCCCGGCCCCTCGGCGTCCCCGTCTTCGACCGCGGCGACGCCGACTTCGCCACCGTACTGGCCGCCGTCGTCGCCGCCGGGATCGCGCAGACCGAGCGGCTGGAGGAGGCCCGGCGGCTCGCGTTCACCGACTCCCTCACCGGCCTCGCCAACCGCCGCGCTGTGGACATGCGCCTGGAGGAGGCCATCGAGCGGCACCGCAGGGACGGGGCCGTGGTGAGCCTGGTGGTCTGTGATCTCAACGGCCTCAAGCGCGTCAACGACACCCGCGGGCACGCCGTCGGCGACCGGCTCCTCGAACGCTTCGGCTCGGTGCTCTCGCTGTGCGGCGCCATGCTGCCCGGAACCCTCTCCGCCCGCCTCGGCGGCGACGAGTTCTGCCTGCTCGCCGTCGGCCCGCCCGCCGACGAGGTCGTCAAGGTCGCCGACGAGCTGTGCCGCCGCGCCGCCGAACTGGAACTCGGCGACGGTGTCGCCTGCGGCGTCGCCTCCACCGAGGACCCGATCGGCCAGGTCCGCTCGGCCCGCCGCCTGTTCCGGCTCGCGGACGCCGCCCAGTACCGGGCCAAGGGCCTGCGCGCCGCCAAGGCGGTCGTGGCCGGCCGCGAGGGCCCCGACGACCCCGTCGTGCGCCTCGCGGACGCGCCCCCCGAAGGTCCCGCCGGCGAACGCCGCCGCTTCCGCGGCCGCGGTTGAGCCACGGGCGCCCGGGCGACGTCCGGGGCCGAGTCACGCGCATCGGGCGGTAAGGGTCACATCCCGCCCCCACTCGTGACAGCGTCGAATTCACTGCGTACGCTCCTGAATATGGATATGCACACTGTGGTGGTGGGGACGTCCGGTGTCACCGCGTCCGACGTTCTCGCCGTGGCGCGCGCCGGCGCCCGCGTCGAACTCTCCGGCGAGGCGGTGGCCGCCCTCACCGCGGCCCGCGAGATCGTGGACGCCCTGGCGGCCAAGCCCGACCCGGTCTACGGCGTCTCCACCGGCTTCGGCGCCCTCGCGACCCGGCACATCGGCCAGGAACTGCGCACCCAGCTCCAGCGCAACATCGTCCGCTCGCACGCCGCCGGCATGGGGCCGGCCGTCGAGCGGGAGGTCGTCCGGGCGCTGATGTTCCTGCGGCTGAAGACCGTGTGCTCCGGGCACACGGGTGTGCGCCCCGAGGTCGCGCAGACCATGGCCGACGTACTGAACGCCGGGATCACGCCCGTCGTGCACGAGTACGGCTCCCTCGGCTGCTCCGGCGACCTCGCGCCCCTGTCCCACTGCGCCCTCACCCTGATGGGCGAAGGGGACGCCGAGGGCCCGGACGGGGTCGTGCGCCCCGCCGCCGAGCTGCTCGCGGCGCACGGCATCGCACCCGTCGAGCTGAGGGAGAAGGAGGGCCTCGCCCTCCTCAACGGCACCGACGGCATGCTCGGCATGCTG
The DNA here is from genome assembly GCF_040686175.1 of Streptomyces sp. NPDC086077. Classification (NCBI taxonomy): domain Bacteria; kingdom Bacillati; phylum Actinomycetota; class Actinomycetes; order Kitasatosporales; family Streptomycetaceae; genus Streptomyces; species Streptomyces sp. NPDC086077. Next base: position 4,842 of record NZ_JBFBJT010000266.1, read on the forward strand.
CTCATGGCCCTCGCCGACCTCGACACCCTCTACAAGTCCGCCGACGTCACCGCGGCCCTGTCCATGGAGGCCCTGCTCGGCACCGACAAGGTCCTCGCACCCGAACTGCACGCCATCCGCCCGCACCCCGGCCAGGCCGCCAGCGCCGCCAACATGCTGGCCGTGCTGAAGGGTTCCGGCCTGACGGGCCATCACCAGGACGACGCGCCCCGCGTCCAGGACGCCTACTCCGTGCGCTGCGCGCCCCAGGTCGCCGGCGCCGGACGCGACACCCTCGCCCAC
>NZ_JBFBJT010000267.1:0-5088 GCF_040686175.1 Streptomyces sp. NPDC086077
CGTGGTCCGGCTCCGGGGCCCGCACGTCGTCCGGCTCCGGGGCCCGCACGTGGTCCGGCTCCGGGGCCCGCGCGTGGTCCGGCTCCGGGGCCCGCGCGTGGTCCGGTTCCGGGGCGTGTACGTCGTCCGGCTCCGAGGCCCGCACGTCGTCCGGCTCCGGGGCCTGCACGTCGTCCGGGACGGTGTCTCCCTCCGGGGCCTGCGCCTCTGCCGAGGCCCGCGCCTCGTCCGGGTCCTGTGCGTCTTCCGAGGCCGGCGCGTCTTCCGGGGTGCGTCCTTCCGCCGAGGCTTCCGGGTCTCGCGCTTCCTCCGAGCTCCGCGCCGCCTCCGGGGCCGCCCCCGCTTCCTCCGACGTCCGTACGTGCTCCGCCGCCTCCGCGCCCTGCGCAGCCGCCGCGCCCTCCGTGGCCTGCGTGTCGTGCGCGTCCTGGGCGGCTGGGGTGTCCGGAGGGGTGCGCGCGGCGTCCTGCCCGTCGGCGTTCGGCTCGGCGGCGCCGGTCCCGCCCGCGACGTCGTCGTCGTTGTCGGGTCGCTCGGTGTTCACCGCATCGCTCCTTCGGCTGCACAGCTCACGCTGGTGGGTCGTATCCCGTATCCCCTTTACGGGGGACAGCGATGGGACGCAGCGGGGGAGCGCGCGGTTCCCGGCGTGGGCCGGCTCAGTCGCCGTAGTCGGACATCGCGTCCAGCAGACGGGCCGACCTCGGCGGCACGGTCACGCCGTGGATCAGCGACGGCGGAACCGGGCGGGCGGCGTGCCGGTCGGGTGCCGACCAGTGCGGGACCATCCGGGCGCAGTCACCTCGCAGCGAGGCCAGGTCACCCTCCAGGTCGACGGGGGCGGGAACCGAAGCGTCGAGTTTCGTCATAGCGGCACCGTAGGCACGTCGGGGTAGGCGAAGAAAGATCTACTATCGGGTAGTTTTGGTCATTTCGAAGCCGCCCGCCCCCTTCTGGCCGGCGCTTCGTGCCCATCCGGCCATCCGCTTCAACCGCGCCACCGCAACCGGGTAGCGTGAATCGTCAACCCCCTCCACTCGGGAGATTCCACGCCGTGCGCATCGCAGTCACCGGCTCCATCGCCACCGACCACCTCATGACCTTCCCCGGCCGCTTCGCCGACCAGCTCGTCGCGGACCAGCTGCACACGGTCTCGCTGTCGTTCCTGGTCGACAAGCTCGATGTCCGCCGGGGTGGCGTGGGCGCCAACATCGCCTTCGGCATGGGCCAGCTCGGAACCCGGCCCATCCTGGTCGGCGCCGCCGGCGCCGACTTCGACGAGTACCGCGCCTGGCTGGACCGGCACGGCGTCGACACGGCCTCCGTGCGCATCTCCGAGACCCTGCACACCGCCCGCTTCGTGTGCACCACGGACGTCGACCACAACCAGATCGGCTCGTTCTACACCGGCGCCATGAGCGAGGCCCGCCTGATCGAGCTGAAGACCGTCGCCGACCGGGTCGGCGGCCTCGACCTGGTGCTGATCGGCGCCGACGACCCGGAGGCGATGCTCCGGCACACCGAGGAGTGCCGCTCCCGGAACATCGCGTTCGCCGCCGACTTCTCCCAGCAGATCGCCCGCATGGACGGCGAGGAGATCCGCATCCTGCTGGACGGGGCGACGTACCTCTTCTCCAACGAGTACGAGAAGGGCCTCATCGAGTCGAAGACCGGCTGGAGCGACGAGGAGATCCTCGGCAAGGTCGGCCACCGCGTCACCACCCTCGGCGCCCGGGGCGTGCGCATCGAGCGGGCCGGCGAGGACCCGATCGAGGTCGGCTGCCCGGAGGAGGAGCGCAAGCTCGAACCCACCGGCGTCGGCGACGCCTTCCGCGCCGGCTTCCTTTCCGGCCTTGTCTGGGGCGTCGGCCTGGAGCGCGCCGCGCAGGTCGGCTGCATGCTGGCCACGCTCGTCATCGAGACGGTCGGCACCCAGGAGTACGCCCTGCGCCGCGCCCACTTCATGGACCGCTTCACCAAGGCGTACGGCCATGACGCCGCCGCCGAGGTCCGGACGCACCTGAGCTGACTACCCCCGCCGGCGGACCACGTAGGCCGTACCCCGGTCCGCCGGCTCCTCACCCACGTACTCCTGGCCCCGCATCGCGCACCACGCCGGGATGTCCAGCCGGGCCGCCTCGTCGTCCGCGAGCACCCGGACCGTGCCGCCCACCGGCACCTCCCCGATGACCTTGGCCAGCTCGATCACCGGGATGGGGCAGAGCTTGCCCACCGCGTCCACGACGAGCGCGTCGTCCCGCACGACCGTGCTGGGCGTCGGCGCCCCGAGCTTCTCCCGGACCGCCGCGACCGCCTCCGGCAGCACCTGGAGGAAACGGTCGACGTCCTCCTCCGCCGCCCCGAGCGGCAGCGACACCCGCACGTTGCCCTCGCTCAGCACCCCCATCGCCTTCAGCACATGGCTCGGCGTCAGCGTGCTGCTGGTGCAGGACGATCCGGACGAGACGGAGAACCCGGCGCGGTCCAGCTCGTGCAGCAGGGTCTCCCCGTCGACATAGAGACAGGAGAAGGTGACGATCCCCGGCAGCCGCCGCGCCGGATCGCCCACCACCTCGACATCCCCGAGCAGTTCCGGAACCCCCGCGCGGATCCGGTCCGTCAGCTCCCGCAGCCGCAGCGCCTCCTGGGCCGCCTCGGCCCGCACGGCCCGCAGCGAAGCCGCCGCGGCGACGATCGCCGGAATGTTCTCGAACCCGGCGGCCCGCCCCGACTCCCGTTCGTCCGAGGGCCCTTGCGGCGCGAACCGCGCCCCCTTGCGCACCGCCAGCAGCCCCACCCCGGACGGCCCGCCCCACTTGTGGGCACTGGCCGTCAGCAGCGACCAGTCGCCCGCCACCGGCCCCCACGCCAGCGACTGCGCCGCGTCCACCAGCAACGGCACCCCGGCCGCCCGGCACACCGACGCCACCTCGGCCACCGGCTGCACGGTCCCCACCTCGTGGTTGGCCGACTGCAGACACGCCAGCGCGGTGTCGGGCCGCAGTGCCTCGGCGTACCCCTGCGCACTCACCGAGCCCTCCCGGCCCACCGCCACCTGAGTGGTCGTACCGCCGTCCTTCTCGTGCACCTCCGCCGCATGGAGCACCGAGGAGTGTTCGACCGCTGACACGATCAGGTGACGCCCGGCGCGGCGACGTCCGGCCAGCGCACCCGCGATCCCCGTGTGCACGGCGCGTGTTCCGGAGGGGGTGAACACCAGCTCGTCCGGCCGGCACCCCACCGCCTCGGCCGCCGCCTCCCGTGCCGCGTCCAGCAGCATCCGGGCCCGCCGCCCCTCCCGGTACAACCGCGCCGGATCGGCCCACCCCTCGTCGACAGAGGCCAGCAGCGCCTGCCGCGCAACGGGATGAAGGGGGGCCGCGGAAGCGGCGTCGAAGTAAGCCACACCACCACGCTAACGCCCCTGGGGGCGTGGGGAACCGCGCGACCAGCCACGATGGGCCCGCACCCGCCGGACAAGCCGTGCTTCCGGGTCGTCAGACGCCCGGAACTCCCCCCGGAAAACGGGCAGGAGCCGGGCAACCGACTCCTTCGGCTGACCCGGCGGCGCGTTCGGGCACCCTCCCCGCGAACCCCCGGAGGGCGTCGGCTAGGGTTTGGTCCGCATAAACATCCAAACCCCTGCCCGACGCAGGGCGGCGACCGACCAGCGAGAAGGCCGCAGCCGACAGCGCGGGCGAGACTCTCGGGAAGGCGCTACGTGAGTCCCAACGGCTCCGACCGCTCGCCGCGGCGCCCGATGCGGCGGAAGCTGCTGCAGGCACTGACCGCGGGCCTGGTCCTGGCGACCGCCACCGGTTGCACATGGGAGGACTTCCCCCGCCTTGGTATGCCCACCCCCACCACGGAAGAGGCGCCGATCGTCCTCTCCCTGTGGCAGGGCTCCTGGGCTGCCGCGCTCGCCGTCGGCGTGCTGGTGTGGGGCCTCATTCTGTGGAGTGCCATCTTCCACCGGCGCAGCCGCACCAAGATCGAGGTTCCTCCGCAGACCAGGTACAACGTGCCCATCGAGGCGCTGTACACGGTGGTCCCGATCATCATCGTCTCGGTCCTCTTCTACTTCACGGCGCGCGACGAGACGAAGCTCCTCGACATGTCCAAGAAGCCCGACGTCACGGTCAACGTGGTCGGCTTCCAGTGGAGCTGGTGCTTCAACTACATCGAGAATGTCGAAGGTTCCACGGGGGACGCCAAGACCTCCAAGGAACTGAACGCCATTCCGGACCGCTACAAGAAGGAGTTCCCGGCCGACGCCGGCGGCGTCTACACCTGCGGCACGCCGGGGGAGCGGAACCCGCAGACGGGCAACCCGGGCCCCACCCTCTGGCTCCCTGAGGGCAAGACGGTCCGCTTCGTGCTCACCTCGCGTGACGTCATCCACTCCTTCTGGGTGGTGCCGTTCCTGATGAAGCAGGACGTCATCCCCGGCCACACCAACGCCTTCCAGGTGACCCCCAACAGGCAGGGCACCTTCCTGGGCAAGTGCGCCGAACTGTGCGGCGTCGACCACTCCCGGATGCTGTTCAACGTGAAGGTCGTCTCTCCGGAGCGCTACGAGCAGCACCTCAAGGACCTCGCCAAGAAGGGGCAGACCGGTTACGTTCCCGCGGGCATCGAGCAGACGCCTCACGAGAAGAACCGGGAGACGAACCAACTGTGAGCATCCTCAACGAACCCGCGGGTGCCGCCGAGGCCGGCTCGTACGAGAACGAGCTGCCGGTGCGGCGCAAGCAGCCCGGCAACGTGGTCGTCAAGTGGCTGACGACCACCGACCACAAGACGATCGGCACGCTGTACCTGGTCACGTCGTTCGCGTTCTTCTGCATCGGTGGCGTGATGGCGCTCTTCATGCGCGCCGAGCTCGCCCGGCCGGGTACGCAGATCATGTCGAACGAGCAGTTCAACCAGGCGTTCACGATGCACGGCACGATCATGCTGCTGATGTTCGCGACGCCGCTGTTCGCCGGTTTCGCGAACTGGATCATGCCGCTGCAGATCGGCGCGCCGGACGTGGCGTTCCCGCGGCTGAACATGTTCGCCTACTGGCTCTACCTGTTCGGCTCGCTG
>NZ_JBFBJT010000268.1:0-5068 GCF_040686175.1 Streptomyces sp. NPDC086077
TGATGCAGACGTCCGACCGGACCCAGGCCTCGGAGGGCTCGTCCAGTTCGAACGCGCCCCTTTCCAGCAGGCCGTCGGCCTTCCCCTTCGACCGGTTCCAGACGCTGACCTTGTGGCCCGCGCCGATGAGTCGTTCGGCGATTGCGGATCCCATCTGACCGAGACCCAGCACGGATACGTCCACGTTCATCTCCTGGTGATGAGGTGCGCGCCATGCGCAAAGGGGTGTTGACGGCGAGGGCCGGGCCTCCGGCACGAGGTGATGCGCGGAACAGGCCCGGGCGCCGTGGCGAGGTTCGCTACATCGAGGCGGCGAGCTGCCAGTCGAAGGCGAGCTGCGCGTGGGAATCGAGATCGCAGAGGCTGCCGAACTTCCCACCGAAGTACACCAGGGGGTTGGAGTCGACGGAGTAGCCGCAGCTGACGACCTGGCCGACGAATATGGTGTGGTCTCCCCCGGCGAACTCCTCCTGCACGTTGCAGGCGAAGTGAGCGACCGCGCCGTCGACGACGGGGAGGTCGTGGTCGGTTCGCAGCCCGACACCGGCGAACTTGTCGTCGCACCGGCTCGCGAACCGCAGCGCGTGGCGTTCCTGTCCTTGGGAGAGGACGCTGACCGCGAAGACTCCGGAATCGGAAATCGCGTCCCGCGTCGCGAGGGTGTTGCCGACACACACCAGCAGCATGAGCGGATCCAGCGAAACGGACGCGACAGCACTGGCGGTCATTCCTGCCGGCCCGTTCGCGGTCCTGGTGGTGACGATCGTGACGCCGGTCGTGAACCGCGCCATTGCTCCGCGATATGTGGCGCGCATGTCCTGCGCGGTAGATGCACCCATGATGCCCTCCGTTGCCTGTAACGAGATGGCTGAGCGTTTCCTGTGATCAGGTGGCTCGAGTGTGGCGGACCACGCGTTTACCGATGCGAAATCGACGGAGTCATCGGCGCAGCTGCATGACGAGCCGGCGGACCTCGTCCGACGGGGGCACTCCGAGATCCCGCATTCGCGCGACGTACCGCTGGTAGAGGGCCAGCACGCCGTCGTCGCTGCCGCTGGCGTGCGCCAGTCTGATGGCGAGCTGCCAGGCCTGCTCGCGATACGGATCCTCGCGCAGCACGCGGTCGATCAGTCCCTTGGCCTCGCGGTAGCGGTTCATGCGATAGGCGAGCTTGGCTGTGTCGACGCGAGCCGACAGGAAGGTCTCACCCAGCGCCTCACGACGCTCGGCGACCCACTCACCTGAGATCGTCGCCAGGTAGGGGCCCCGCTCCGCGCTGCTGAGCGCACGCGACAGCGTCTGGAGGCGGATCTCTCCGTCCTGTCTGCCGGCCTGGGCCACGAGGTCGACCGCCCGTTGTGCCGACCCCATGGCGAGGGTGGGGCCGACCAGGTGGAAGACGTCGCCGTCCTGCGCGGGGCCCAGGCCCTCGGGCAGGGCCTCGCGAAGCCGGTAGAGCGCCTGCCGCAGATAGCTGCGGCCGGCGGCGTCGTTGCGGCCCCCGAAGAGCGCCCCGAGCAGTTCCTCGCGGGTGGCCCTGCGATCGGGTGCCCAGAGCAGGTAGCTGAGGAGTTCGAGGCTCTTCGTCAGCCGGGGCTGGGTCACGTGTCCGTCGACCGTGAGGACCGGCTCGCCGAACTCCTCCAGCACCAGCCGGGGTGTACTCACGTTCACGCGTATCGGATGCTGGCCCGAGAGGGCGGCGAGGATCTCGTGCCAGGGCGACATACGGCTCGACCTGGTGTCCGCGGCTCTCGCCGCGACCTGCGGCACGTCCGCCAGTGCCGTCAGCAGCAGATGCTGGGTGCCGTGCGTCGAGGCGGAGACCATCGCGAGGTCGGCCGTGGCGTCGGACTCGTTCTCGAGTCCGAGGCGCCACTGCGCCTCCGCGAGGTACACGGCAGCCGTCGAGAGATCGAGATGGCGGTCTCCCTTCTGCATGCTCCGGAGGCATTCCGCGAGGTGCTCGTGCCCCTCGGTGTTCCGGTTCTGCAGGAGCATCGACAGACCGGACCACATCTGCCACATCTCGCGTGTGAGGCTGTACTCCGATGCCCCGCAGGCGGCCGACTCCGCCAGCACGCGGTCGGCACGCCGGGTGTCACCCCCGAGGCGCAGCCACAGCTTTGCTTCGCCGAGAAGGCTCAGGTTCTTGTACACCTTGGAGCCGGTGGCCGCGATGAGCTCTCGCCCCCGCGCGATGGACGCGCAGGCTTCGTCTCCGCGGCCGAGGTCGAGCATGAGATCGACGGCGTCGACGGCGTGCAGCCACACCGGCTGCGAGGAGCCACGGCGAGGTTCGAACATCGACATCGCGGCGTCGAGTCGCCCGGTGACGCGCAGCGCGGCGACGACCCACGGGCCGCCGAGTATCGTGCGCCAGGGATCGAACGACCCCGGGTCGTCGAGTCCTTCGAGGCGGCCGCGCAGGAAGGCCAGCCGCATCAGCAGTCCGTCGAGCGGGCCGGACGGCGTGGACGAGTACTCCGGAAAGGGTGGCGGTTCCTCGCCGGTGGCCAGCGCGATCAGCGTGTGCGCGATGCGCCCGTTCCGGCCCGGTGGCAGCCGGTCCGCCAGGGACCGCGCCTCCTCGATCCGCCCCCGGTGCCACAGGCACCAGCAGGCCAGGACGTGTGCCTCCTCGAAGTCGGGGGAATCCGGCTCCGGAAGCCAGTCGTATCCATGGCGATCGACGAGTTCCACACCGCGATCACACTGTTCGAGTGCGAAGGCGACGCGCAGGATGACGGAGCCGATCTCCGGGGTGGGCGTGCGTACCGACGCCCCCAGCGCGTCGAGCCACCGTGCCGCCGGCGCGAAGTCCATCCGTGCCACCAGGCTGGGGAGGGCTACGGCAGCCAGTCTCCCGGCCGCCTCCAGGTCCCCGAGCCGGAGCAACTCGTCGACCGCCTCCTCGTGCGCGCCGCCGGCGATCAGGACGTCGGCGTGCCTGCGGCGCACCTCGTCGAGCGTCCTGGCGTCCTCCCGCCCCAGGGCCTCGACGAGGAAGTCGCGGAACACCGGGTGCGGCGTCATACGGGAACCGTCGGACGCCCAGGTCACCGGGAGATGCCGGGCACGGAGGCCGGCCATGACCTGGGCCGCGTTCTCCTGGCCCAGCGCCCGGGCGCCCTCGGCCGAGACCTCCGCCAGCAGACTCGTATGGAGGAGGAACGTTCTCTCGGTCTGGGTGAGTGAGTTGAAGACGTTCGCCGCGACATAGGACCGCAGCAGGTCGGGATCCATCTGACGGGACTGGGCATGACGCCAGCCCTCGAAGAGGACCCCGGTGACCCAGCCCCCCGTGGCCGCCACCGCCTGCGCCGGGTGCACGTCGTCGCGACCGACGTTGCGCAGTGCCGCGGCCGCTTCCTGGGCGTCGAAGGAGAGGTCGCTCTCCACCAGCTCACCCACGCGGTCGCGGTCGCTCGTCGAGCCCGGGTCGAGGCGGACGTCGACGCGCGAGATCAGTACCAGGTTCACGCCGGGCGGCAGGTAGCGGGCGAACGACGACAGGACCGCGATGCAGGTCTCGTCCGGCACGACGCGTTCCACGTTGTCGCACACCAGGATGAGCCGGCTTCCCTGGAGGCTCTCGGCCAGCAGTCCGGCTGCCTCACCGATGTGGAGACTGCTGCTCAGGGCATCGGACGCCACATCGGCGGCGCTCGGCACGGCGCCCTCGACGGCCGCTTCGAGGTACACGAGCAGGCGGCCCGCCGCCTGCTCGGTACCGTCGAGCGACAGCCAGGCGACGGGCCTGTCGAGGTCACGGACAGCCAGGGCCACCGCCGTGGTCTTGCCTGCCCCGGCCGTCGCGAAGACGTTCACCACGGTGTGACGGTCGAGCAGAGACCTCAACCGCCGGCTGAGCCTGTCGCGCTCGACGATGTCCTTCGCCGGCTCCGGCATCGCCAGCTTCCGCCGGATGATCGCGCGATGCTGTCGACCTGGCGCCTTGGAATCGCTCGGCCGACCAAGAGTGGAGTCGCCGCCCATCGAACGTCGCGCCTCCGCGATCCTCAGTGCTCCTCCGGGAGCTTACGCCAGTCGTCAGGGAAGAAGAACGCGTCGGAGGTGGGCGGGATCGGCGACTGCACCTCGACCCAACGCGCCGGTTCCGCGCGTTCGTTGACGAAGCCATGCGTGCCGTCGGTACCCACCCACACCAGGTCACCTGTCTCGATGACCTCGTCCTTGCCATCCAGGGTCCCCCGCATCCCGCCGGATGTGAAGTAGTAGATCTCCTCGAACGGGTGGTAGTGGACCTTGGCCGCCTGGCCCGGGCCGGACCTAGGCGCGATCTCGCACACGAAGACAGTGTGGTGCTGGGCTCCCAGGAGCTGGTCGACCATCATCCTCAGGCTGATGTTCTTGATGTTGGGGCCGTGGTAGCCGGGCATCGACAGCTGCGCGTAGGGGGCCATGTCGGAGTCGTCGAAGTGGCCGACGTAGCGGTGCCGGGGGTCCGTCTCGGACGGGCGGCCCAGGTTCTCGCCCGGTGAGGCCTTGGCGGCGATGCGGCTTCGGGCGCCGTCGAACGTGGGCGGCTTCGGGGCGCGCACCCCGATCCACGTCAGTCCCTCGTCGCCGGCGGACAGCGAGTGGGCGACACCGACAGGCGCCACACCGTAGTCCCCGGAACCGAGTTCGTAGCGCAGTCCGGCATAGGCGGCCTCGCCCGATCCGCCCGTGACGAACCACGACTCCTCGAACGGGCAGCGGGTCCAGCCCGTCGTCGCTCCGGGAGCCAGCTCGTACAAACTCACCTCGAGGTGGGACGCGCCGTGCTCGTGCCCGACCAGGAGTGCCTGCTGAAGACCCGGGACGCCTTCGACGTCGGAGAACTTCCGCTCCGACGCCCGCGAGATGTAGTAAGCCATGTCGACCTCTCCGTACACACGCGAAGGTGCCCATGGGGGCATCCCTCACCCTGGTTGCTGCTGATGGTCATCGGGACTCTGCCCGGGCAGTTCGCGCGGGGCGGGTGGTTCGTGGCCGACGGCGGCGACCGCACTTCATCGGCATCGGTGGGGCCGGGATGTCCGGTATCGCGAAGATCCTGGCG
>NZ_JBFBJT010000269.1:0-5004 GCF_040686175.1 Streptomyces sp. NPDC086077
GGCACGGACACGGGCGAGGCCGAGCTTCTCGGCGGCGGCGCGCACGCCCTCGACGACGGTGGTCACGGCGGCGTCGCCGATGGCGTGGAAGCCCGCCTGGAGGCCCGCCTCCGTGCAGGCGACCACGTGCGAGGCGACGGCGTCAGAGTCCAGGTAGGCGGTGCCGAGGTGGTCCGCGTCGGCGTAGGGCTCGTGCAGGCAGGCGGTGTGGGAGCCGAGGGAGCCGTCCACGAACAGGTCCCCGGCCGCGCCGACCGCGCCCAGCTCGCGCGCCTTGTCGACGTCGCGCTCGGCCCAGTAGCCGACGACGCGCGGGCCCACCTCCTCGGCGGCGAGTCGCAACAGGGCGCTGAAGTCGTCCTCGGAGGAGATGTCCGGCCCGGCGCACTCGTGGACCGAGCCGATACCCAGGGATGCCGCGTGCGCGAGGGCGGCGCGCTGGGCCTCGGTGCGCTGCGCGGGCGTCACGGCTGCGAACGCGGCGGCGCGCACGGAGTGATGGGCGTCGCGGGTGAGGGGGGCGTCGTCCTGACGCTCCAGACCCGGCACGAGGTCGAGCAGGGCCGTGCTGACGACCGCCGAGTGGACGTCGATGCGGCTCAGGTAGAGGGGGCGGTTGCCGGTGGCCGCGTCGAGTTCGGCCCGCGTCGGGGGGCGCCCGCCGGGCCAGCGTGCGGCGTCCCAGCCGTGGCCGAGCAGGACGCGGTCGTCGGGGCGTGCGCCGGCGAAGTCCCGTACGCGGGCCAGCGCCTCGTCGAGGGAGCCGGCGCCGGACAGGTCGAGGCCGGTCAGGGCCAGGCCGGTGGAGGTGGTGTGCACGTGGGCGTCGGTGAACGCCGGGGTGACCAGAGCCCCGTCCAGGTCGACCACCTCGTCCACGCCGTCCGCGAAGGCGTCGGCGGCGCCCTCGGAGCCGACCCAGGCGACCTGGCCGCGCTCGACGACCATCGCGGTCGCGAACGGATCGGAGGGACTGTGGACCTCTCCGCGACGGAGCAGAACGGTCTTGGCCGGGGCGGTGCTTTCACTCATGACACACAGTCTCGCGCCTCACGGGAGCCCCGCTGCACGCAGGTGCCCCGGATCCGACGACAGGGGTGGCCGCAGGGGCCCGCGAGCAGGGCGCCCCGCATTAGGCGGGGCCCTGGACGGCTCCAGACCCGGTGCCGCGTCGGGTGCCTCAGATCCGCGGTGGCCGTGCTTCGTACGGCGTGGAGAGCACCACCGTCGTCCGCGTCGAGACCCCCGCGAGCGAACGCACCCGCGCCAGCAGTTCCTCCAGCTCGTGCGGGGTGGCGACCCGCACCTTGAGGATGTAGTTCTCGTCGCCGGCGACACTGTGGCAGGCCTCGATCTCGGGGACGCCGGCGAGCCGGTCCGCGATGTCGTCGGGGGCGCTGGGGTCGAACGGTTTCACCGAGATGAAGGCGGTCATCGGCAGCCCGACCGCCTCGGGGTCGACGACAGCGGCGTACCCGCGGATCACGCCGCGCTGCTCCAGCCGGCGCACCCGCTGGTGCACGGCCGACGTGGACAGCCCCGTGGCCTTGCCGAGGTCGGTGTAACTCATCCGCCCGTCCTTGACGAGCAGCTGCACGATCTGTCGGTCCAGCTCCTCCATGGCGCAAGAACCTACAGTGCGCCTGACCTCATGGGATACCTCAGCGGTGCAGGTCATGCCCGGTTCGTGATGTCCTGGAGAGCGGCCTGTGAGCCACTCGGGGGACAAAAGCACCACGCGTGGCACCTGCGAGCAGCATGTGACGAACACCACAGGCTTCGAACAGTCTCCGTAATGAAGTCGTGATTACCCCGGAGAGGGGCTGGGAAGTGCTTGCTGTGGTCGAGGCCGCAGCGCCTTCACGGCCCAGTCCGAGGGGGAGAATCCCATGCAGAGTCTTAAGCGCCCTGGTCGTACCGCACCCAAGCGGCAGCAGTTGGTCGTCGAGCCCGAGCCGGAGGGTGTCGAACCCGACGCCTTCGGTGGCGAGGAAGCCGACGAACTCGACGCGTACGACACCTTCGAGATGTACCGGGTGATCTGCCCGGACTGCGCACAGCCCATCGCCCTGCTCGCGGACGAGGACTTCCTCCCGGAGCACGCGCTGTGCGCCTCACCGTGGAACCCGTTCGGACTCACGGTCTGTGCCGGTACGGGCCGCCGGGCCACCGACGCGCGCCCCGCGGACGAGTCCATCGAACCCCAGGAGCAGCACACCGCCCTGCTGTTGACGCTCCCTCAGGGACTGGACTGGCGGACGCAGCCCTTCTCGCACGTCGGCGGCCCGGGCTCACGCCCGATGCGGGTACCCGACATGCGGCGTCACGCCGCCTGAGCCACCACGCTCGGCCTCGACCCCAGTAGCTGCCCCGCACCATGGCGCCCAGGCTGCCGTGGTGCAGGATCACTGCGTCCGGGTCCGCCGGGGCGGCGACTTCACCGAAGTGCACCTGCTGGCAGGCGACGCGCAGCATCACGATCGCGTGCCGCAGGGCGGCGTCCAGGGTGGAGAAGACCATGTCCTGGGCGTGTGGCCGGTGAGCCGGGCGTAGCGCGCCTCGATCCGGTCGCGGCGCGGGAAGTCCGGCAGCCCGCGCTGCCCCGAGGCGACCGTGAGGTCGTGGAAGAAGCGGTGCAGGTGGACGGTCCAGCCGAGGTTCACCTCGCGCGGGGCCGGGGCGAGGTGTCATGGGTTCCTCCCGTCCGGGGACGCGCACGCCACGCCGCTACGGCGCCACCGAGTCGAACCCGGCGAACCCGCTCGGCTCGTGCCGCCCGAACGAGCCGTGCTCGAAGATGCCGTACCCGATCTCGCCGTCCAGCCGGAAGCGGGCCGCGTGGTCGGTGACGCCGTACGCGGCGAGGGGGTGCGCGGCCGGGTCGGCCAGGTCGTGGACGCGGCGGTCGGTCCAGTCGCGGCCGCGCCAGGTGCCGTGCTGCCAGTCACCGGCGGGCGGATAGCCCGCGCCGACGGCGAGCGGGGACGACGTCAGGATCTCCACGTCCAGTTCCAGCGGCTTGCGCGGGTCGCCGAGGTGGATCAGGGCGTGCTCCGGGTGCCGGGTGCCGGGTGCCGGGTGCCAGAGCGGTAGGTGATCTCCGGCCGGGGCCAGCCGAGTTGGCGGTCGCGGCGGCCGGGGCGCACGACCGTGGCGTCGTTCAGGGTGCGGTAGCCGTCGGCGTCCTCCTGCACGATCACCATCAGGAACCGGTCCTCGAAGCGGACCGGGCACCAGACCCAGTGGAACCCTCGGTCGGGTACTCCTCGGCGAACCGCCCGCCGTCCTCACCGGGGATCGGCCGCCCGCCCAGCTGCGGTCGCGGGTGCCGGTCCACCGGCCGGCCTGGAGGCGGATCTCCTGATCCCCGGCCCGGATCCAGCCGACGCACCGGCCCGCCTGCACGAACCGCCTGCCCTCCAGCGTGAGCCGGCTGCCCCGCCGCTGTTGGTGGTGCGGCTCCCACAGCGGCGGGAAGTCCGCGGACCAGTGGACCTCGTACGACAGTCCGTCAGGGTCGTCCGGGTCGGCGGCGCAGCTCAGCACGTACTCCCGCAGCGGGTGTTCGACGTGCGTACGCAGCGGGCCGACCGCCAGGCGCATCTGGTCGTCGCCGAGGGCGTCGGACGCGCGTACGGCGTGCAGCGTGTCGCCGATGCGCGGGGTGGCGTAGGCGTCGATCACCCCGGTGTTGGGGTAGACGCCGAGTCCGGCGATCAGCAGGGCGCGGCCCTCATGGTCGAGGACGTGGAAGATGCCGCGGTCGTAGGCGTTCCGGTCCCCGGTCGCGACGTGCTTCATCGACAGGGGCACCTGGTGCACCGGGTAGTCGTCGAGCGGCACCGGACGATCGTCGACCACGGCAAACCTCCCTGGGCACGGTGAAGTTGACGGTACGTCAGAACAACGTCGGCGGCCAGAGGAACGGAACAGGACGGCTCAGGGACGGGGCGAGGGACGACCCGGCCGGCCAGGACGACCGGAACGGGCGACGAACCCACGCTCGATTCCCGGGCGGGGTGACCTGCCCGCATACCGTCGCGTTGCCCAGATATGACCCCGACTTCCACCTCGTCCACGACCGGGCGTCAGTACCGCGTATTCGCTCCCCGGTACGCAGAATCGCTTCCGCACGCCCCGCGCCCCCTGCAGACCCCGCTCCCCGCGCCACCGCCGCAGCCTCAGCCGCTCCCCGACCCACCCATCTACCGCGACCTGATGCGCACCTGGGCGCACCGTGGGCGCACCCTGCCGGGGCACCACGACCCGGAATGGATCCGGCTGGCGGCGCCCCTGGTCAGGACCGGTCAGTTCAGCGCGTCTCCGGACCCGCTAGGTGACGGGCGATGACCATCCGCTGGATCTGGTTGGTGCCCTCGACGATCTGGAGGACCTTGGTCTCCCGCATGTAGCGCTCGGCCGGGAAGTCGGCGGTGTAGCCGTAGCCGCCGAGGATCTGGACCGCGTCCGTGGTGACCTTCATGGCGGTGTCGGTGCAGTGCAGTTTGGCCATCGCCGCCTGCCGGGCGAAGGGCCGCCCGGCGTCGCGCAGCCGCGCCGCCGCGAGATACAGGGCGCGGCCCGCCTCGATCTGCGTCGCCATGTCGGCGAGCATGAAGCGCAGCCCCTGGAAGTCGGCGATCGGGCGCCCGAACTGCCTGCGTTCGGTGGCGTACGCGACGGCCTCGTCGAGCGCCGCCTGCGCCACGCCGATCGCGCAGGCCGCGATGCCGAGCCGCCCGGAGTCGAGCGAGGACAGCGCGATGGCGAAGCCCTGTCCCTCCTCGCCGAGCCGCCGGGCGTCGGGGACGCGCACGCCGTCGAGGTGGACCTGGGCGGTGGGCGAGCCCTTCATGCCCATCTTCTTCTCGGGCGCCGCCGCGCTCAGTCCCTCGGCGTCGCCGGGCACCAGGAAGGCGGTGATCCCGCGCGGGCCGTCCTCGCCGGTGCGGGCCATGACGGTGTAGAAGTCGGCGATGCCGCCGTGCGTGATCCAGGCCTTGG
>NZ_JBFBJT010000270.1:0-4914 GCF_040686175.1 Streptomyces sp. NPDC086077
GCGGGGTGCTCCGCCTCCGCGCCGCCGGCCCCGGCGCTGCGGCGCAGCAGCGCCTCCACCGCCTTGCGGTCGGCCTTCCCGTTGGCGTTCAGCGGGAGCTGCACGGCATGTGCCAGCCGCGTCGGCACCATCGCGTCGAGCAGGCTGCGTGCCGCGTGCTCCGTCAAATCCGCCTCGTCCAGGGGCTGCTGGTGGACGGTCGTGTAGGCCGCCGCGAGCTGAACCCGCCCGGGCGCCGTCTCCAGCGGAAGAACACAGCAGGCGGCGACCTCGGGGTGGTTCTCCAGGACGGCCTCGACCTCGCCGGCCTCGATCCGCACTCCCCGGATCTTGAACTGGTGGTCGGTCCTCCCCCGGTAGCGCAGCAGCCCCTCGGCGTCGCGCACCGCGAGGTCGCCCGTGCGGTAGAAGCGCACGCCGCCCTCGGTGAAGAACCTGCGAGCGGTCTCCTCGGGGGCGCCCGCGTAGCCGAGGGCCACTCCGTCGCCGGCGACTGCGATCTCGCCCATGTCGCCGTCCGCGACAGGCCGCCCGTCCGCGCCGAGCAGGGCCACCGTGGTGCGGGGCACCGGCGTCCCGATCGGGATCTCCGTGCTGCCCTCATCCACGTCGGCCGGGCGGATCACGTGGGTGGTGGCGAAAATGGTGCTCTCGACCGGCCCGTATCCGTTGACCATGTGCAGAGCGGGGAACTCGGTCACCACGCGGCGGGCGTTGCTCACCGACACCCGCTCGCCGCCGACCAGCAGCAGGCGCACCGCGCCGAAGAGCTCGATCCGCTCCTCCGCCAGCACGTTGAACAGCGAGCTGGTGAGCCAGAGGCTGTTCACGCCCTGCCGTATGGCCGCCTCCAGCCCCTGTGCGTCCAGCGCCGTGGCCGCCCGGTCCATCAGGACGCAGCGGCCGCCGTTGAGCAGCGGTGCCCACAGCTCGAGCGAGAGCCCGTCCCAGGGCAGCGGAGCCGCCTGGTGGAACACCGAGTCCTGGCCGAGGGGAATGTCCGGGCAGTTGACCAGGGTGCGGATGGTTCCCCGGTGCGGGGAGAGCACCCCCTTGGGTTTCCCGGTGGAGCCGGAGGTGTAGAAGACGCTGGCCGTCGCGGTGCCGTCGTACAGCGGCTCGGGGACCGGGGCGGTGCGCCCGAGCTCCAGCAGGGAGGCGAGGGTGACGGTGCGCACCTCCGCCCCGGCCGGGACGGTCCGCGCGCCGGGCGCATCGATGACGCACAGCGCCGTATCCGTGCCCCGGAGCGTCTCGTCCACCCGTGCCTGCGGCCACTGCGGGTCGATCGCCACGTAGGAGGCGCCCGCGCGCAGGACGCCGAGCAGCGTGGTCACCAGTTCCGGTGAGCGCGGTATGCGCACCGCGACGTGCCGGCCAGGCTCGACACGGAGCCGGCTCAGCGCGGCCGCCACCGTCTCGGCCCGCGCGATCAACTCGCCGTAGGTGAGCTTCCGTTCGCCCTGCTGAACGGCGACCGCGTGGGGCCGAAGCCGGGCATGGTGGGCCACCACCTGTTCGATGCGCTCACCGAACCCATAGGGGCTGTCGTCGGCGGGGGTACTCATCAGATGACCTCCACGGGGAGGCGGGTGATGCCGAGCAGGAAGTTCGAACGCAGCCGGCGGACGTCGTCGGCAAGCCTGAACCGGAGCCCGGAAACCATCAGCTGGCCGAAGAGCAGCGACAGCTCCGCCTGAGCGATGGGCGCACCGATGCAGCGGTGCAGCCCTGAACCGTAGGTCAGGTGGCGGTTGGGAGTGCGGGTGATGTCGAAGAGGTGCGGGTCCTGGAACTGGGCCTCGTCGCGGTTGGCGGAGTAGTTCCACAGGGTGACCGACTCGCCGGCCTTGATCCGGACGCCACCGCGTTCCACATCGTGCTTGGCCACCCGCTGCACGTAGGCGTTGGTCGAGCTCCAGCGCAGCATCTCCTCGACGGCGGTGCCGACGAGCTGTGGCGACTCGCGCAGCCGCTGGTACTGCTCGGGATGGTCCATCAGCGCGAGCAGGCCGGTGCACGCGGTGTACGACGACGTCTCATTGCCGCCGACGGCGACGTTCATGCAGTTGTAGAAGATCTCCTCCTCGCTCAGCCGGCGGCCGTTGACCTCCGCGCGCACGAGGGTGCTGATCAGGTCGTCGCCGGGGTTGCGGCGGCGCTCGGCGACGATGTCGGCGAAGAACTCGAACACCTCGGCCTGGAGCCAGGCCAGGCGCAGCCGCTGGTCACCGCCGGTGTCCACGAAGATCTCATCGCGGTAGCCGACCATCCGCCGGGTCAGCCCGATGAGGTGGTGAGCCTGCTCGTGGCTGATGCCCATGACCACCATGAGCGCACCGGCCGGAAGCTCCGGAGCGATGTCGGTGGCGAAGTCGCAGCCGCCGTCCGCACCGGTCCGCTCCAGGGCGCGGGCGAGGAGCTCGGCGACCTGTGCCGCGACGCGCTTGGCCGCGCCCGGTGACATCGACGGGTGGATCACCTGCTTGAGCATGCGGTGGCGGGGCAGGTCGGTGGTGACCAGCATCCGCCCGGCCGAGGTGTCGTCCTCGCTGCGGAAGGAGCCGCCCACGATGGCGCCGCGCCCGGAGCCGAAGGTCTCGTGGTTGCGGTAGGCCCACATCACGTCGTCGTACGTGGTCAGGGCCCAGAAGCGGCTGCCGTCGGCGCCTTCGTTCCAGTAGATGGGCTGATCGGCGCGGAGCTTGGCGAAGGCGGCCGTGTGGTCGCCGCGCATGAACAGGTCGACGTCGGTGAGATCGATACCGGTGACCGTCTGCGGCTGGGTCAGGGTCTGCTGGCTCATGCCGTCCCTCCTTCGCGCGACGCGTCGATGGCCGCCGCGAGGTCCTTCAGCACGGTGTTGTTGAGCAGCACCGGGAAGGGGAGGGAGAGGCCGAGCTCGCGGTTGATGCGGTGGTGCATGCGGAAGGCGAGCAGCGAGTGGCCGCCCAGGCCGAAGAAGTCCTCGTCCCTGCCGACGCGTTCGGTGCTGAGCAGGTTCTCCCAGAGGCCGGCGAGGAACCGCTCGGTGTCGGTCTGCGGACCCGCGTACGATTCCTCGCGCTCCAGGTGCTTGGCGAGCACCTCGCGCAGGGCGTCGAGGTCGCGCTTGCCGTGCGCCGTCGCCGGGATCCGGTCCTGCGTGATGAACTGGCTGGGCACCATGAAGTCCGGCAGGTCGCGCTCGGCCCGCTCGCGCAGCTCCTTGACGCCCAGGCCGTTTTCGAGCACCACGAACGCCACCAGGCGCCGGTCGTTGCCCTCGCCCTGCGGCAGCACGACGGCTTCCTGGACCTCGGGGTAGCGGCGCAGACCTCGCTCGACCTCACCCGGTTCGACCCGGTAGCCACGGATCTTGACCTGGTTGTCGGCACGGCCGACGAACATCAAGGCGCCGTCCTCGCGCTGCCGCGCCAAGTCGCCGGTGCGGTACATGCGTGCGCCGTCGGCCTCGCCCGGCAGGGTGAGGAAGCGTTCGTCGGTCAGATCGGGGCGGTCCTGGTAGCCGCGGGCCACGCCGGGGCCGCTGACGAACAGCTCGCCGGTCTCGCCGGGGGCCACGGGCTCCAGCTCCGGGGAGAGCACCCGCACCGACACTCCGTCCAGAGGCAGGCCGATCGGGATGGCGTCGGACTCCGCGTCCTCGGCCGTCACCTGATGCGCGGTGCAGGCGGTGGTGATCTCGGCAGGACCGTAGAGGTTGTAGAGGGCGCCCTTGAACTGCCCGCCCAACAGCGCCCGGCAGGCTGCCGGGAGGAGCACGTCGCCGCCGGCCTGGAGGACGCGCAGCGGGGCGAAGGCGTCCCGGTCCTCGCGCACCACGTGGTTGACCACCATGGTCGGCACGAGCATCGCCGTGATGCCGTACTGCCTCATCTGCCGCTGGAAGTCGGCGGCCAGCAGATCCGGCACAGGCGGGAGGATGACCGCCTGCGCACCGTACCCGAGAGTGCTCCACATTTCGAAGTGGAAAGCGTCGAAGGAAATGCTGGATATCTGGCCGACCCGGTCCGCCGTCGTGAGCACCGGCAGGCTCGGGTTACTGGCGAAGGAGACGATGTTGCGGTGCTCCAGGACAATCGCCTTGGGCTCACCGGAGGAACCGGAGGTGAACAGCACGCTGGCCGCGCTGTTCGGTTCCACAACCCCCTCGGTCGGAGCGGTGTCCGCAGCGGCGCGGTCTTCGATGGAGACGATCCGGGCGGACACAGACGTCAGCCGGTCCTCCCATCCGGCCTCGGTGAGCACGATCTTCGCGCCGCTGCTGTCCAGCATCAGATCGCGACGGGTGTCCGGGTAGCGGCTGTCCACGGCGACATAGGCCGCCCCCGACTTGAGAATTCCGAGGATCGCCACGAAGAGCTCGACCGACCTGCGCAGATAAATCCCGACACGGTCCTCGGCCCCTACCCCATGACTCCGCAGCAAGGCGCTGACCGCGTTGGACTCCTCGTCCAGCTGCGCATAGGTCAGAGTCCGGGTGTCATCACGAACGGCCGGGCGGTGCGGGTGCGACTCCACAGACCGCCCGAAGAGCTCCGTGAGGGTGCCGACAGATCCCCTGATTACCACTGCTTCCTCCTGTTTTTCATATGACATTCTCGGAATTCGCGATAGGCAACCCTACACGCCGCACCATCAAGTAATAATGGGTAGAATTGTCTTGCTGACGAGCAACAACGTTGTCCTCGACATGAAGCTCGCATTTAAGCAAGCCCAGAAAGGTGTCAACTTTACAGAAGTCGAACGTGAATGTGATGGCATCGGTAGGCGAATTCTGCCGCGCCAGGGCACCGAAGGAATTGACCGGAAGGCTGCGTGCGGCGCTGTTCGGGGAGCGCGGCGATGTGCTGGGTCATGTCGGTCACCTGAGACTCCTGATGCGTAGCGGTGCCTCGCCTGCCGGGTCGT
>NZ_JBFBJT010000271.1:0-4879 GCF_040686175.1 Streptomyces sp. NPDC086077
CCGGATTTTCGATCCGGCCGACCACGGCATGAACATGCACACCTGGCTGCGCGCGATCTCGGACCTGGCCACGAACCGTCTCCGCCAGAACAAGAACTCCTACACCCCGCCGCCGGTCCGTCCCGTGCGGGACAAGGACCTGTGCGGGGAGGTGGTGGCGGAGATCCGGGCTCTTGCCGTCGAACTGACCGGCGCCGCAGCACTGCGGGACCTTGCTCCGGCCCTGTTGCAGGTGGCCGGGCAAACCGATGCCGACCTGGGATACCGCCTCTTCCTGCGGGCCCTGAAGGCTCACTCCGTACGGGTCTCGAAGGAGCGCTACGACAGGTTCCGCCAACTCGGCGAGCGGCTCGGGTACCCGGTCGCGGTCGTCCGCGACGGCCTCGACGTCGACTGGCCGCCCATCGACACCACGCACCGGGACACAGCGTGGGACTTCGGTCTCTCCGGTCTCGCCGGCAACGCCCACCAGGACTGGCGTGCCGACAGTGCCCTGAGGGAGATCCGTCGTGTGGCCGACGTGGACGAACCCGGGCAGTCCCCGGGCTCGGCGGCGGCCCTCCTCCTGGAGGACGCACTGCGCCTGCTGCACTCCCCCCTGCCCGACGACACGCTCACGACGCTGTGGGTCGCGGTCTCGGACGCGGCCCTGCGTATCGACGGGCGCGACTGGCTGCGGCTGATCACGGAGGTGTGCGAGGAGCGGCTGAGGACGGTCGCCCCCACCTACATCCCCGTGGTATCGCCGGCGACGCCTACGGAGTCGGCCGACACGGTGCTGCGGGAACTCCGTGGGACGGCGCCTGCGATGGCGGAGAGGTCCATCAGCCCCCATTGCCAGCCGGTCCCGGCCACGGAGGCCATGGCCGCGCTGGAACAGGTGGTCCGCCAGGTCGATCCCGACCTCGGATTCCGGCTGTTGCTCCGGCTCCTGGCGGTGCTGTCCGTGCCGGTGACGCCGGAGCAGTACGAGCGATACCGGGCCATCGGTGAACGGTTCGGATACGGCGAGTACCACGTCGACGGGATCGAGCACCTCGTCCAGTAGCAGAGGGCCGAGAAGCCCTGACCGGGCCGTCAGTCCCAGCTCGATCGGCGATCGGCCCGTGCTTGAGCTCGAACCCCGAGCACTCGGGCGCCCACGCTCAGGCAGGACGCCGCGGTTGCTGCTGTCCCCGGCGCCCACGCCGGTGATCAACCGGTTGCGGCGTGCGGCGACCGGTCTCCCGCGAACTCCCCCGCGTGACGCATCCCACGCCCCCCTCCGTCCACACTCCCGTAACAATGGACTGTGATCTCTCCGGTCTCCCCGACGCGGAGCGCCCACCGGCCCCGGCCGGAGGCGACTCCCTACGTCGACCTCACCCGTGCCGAGTGGAGCGCGCTGCGCGACAAGACCCCGCTGCCCCTGACGGCGGAGGAAGTCGAGAAGCTGCGCGGCCTCGGCGACGTCATCGACCTCGACGAGGTGCGGGACATCTACCTCCCGCTCTCCCGTCTGCTCAATCTCTACGTCGGCGCCACCGACGGCCTCAGAGGCGCGCTCAACACGTTCCTCGGTGAGCAGGGCTCCCAGTCCGGCACCCCCTTCGTCATAGGCGTCGCCGGCTCGGTGGCCGTCGGCAAGTCCACCGTCGCCCGCCTGCTCCAGGCCCTGCTCTCCCGCTGGCCCGAGCACCCACGCGTCGAGCTGGTCACGACCGACGGATTCCTGCTCCCCACCAAGGAACTGGAAGCCCGCGGCCTGATGTCCCGCAAGGGCTTCCCCGAGTCGTACGACCGCCGCGCCCTGACCCGCTTCGTCGCCGACATCAAGGCGGGCAAGGACGAGGTCACCGCACCCGTCTACTCCCACCTCATCTACGACATCGTCCCCGGCGAGCGGCTCGTCGTCCGCCGTCCCGACATCCTGATCGTCGAGGGCCTGAACGTCCTCCAGCCCGCCCTCCCCGGCAAGGACGGCCGCACCCGCGTCGGCCTCGCCGACTACTTCGACTTCAGCGTCTACGTCGACGCGAGCGCCGAGGACATCGAGACCTGGTACCTCAACCGCTTCAAGAAGCTCCGTCACACGGCCTTCCAGAAGTCGGACTCCTACTTCCGCAAGTACACCCAGGTCACCGAGGAAGAAGCCGTCGACTACGCCCGCACCCTCTGGCGGACCATCAACAAGCCCAACCTGGTGGAGAACATCGCCCCCACCCGCGGCCGCGCCACCCTGATCCTCCGCAAGGGCCCGGACCACAAGGTCCGCCGCCTGAGTCTGCGCAAGCTGTGACCCGAGCCTGTTAGAAAGGCGTCATGCTGCATCTCCGGGTCATCACGCCGTCCGACAGCACCGACGCCGTTGTCCGCGTCATCGAGGAAACGGTCGGCACCACGCACCTGTGCGTGATGGCGGGCGCCGCCCGCAACCCGGCCGGAGACGTGGTGACATGCGACGTGGCCCGCGAGGCGGGCGACGAACTGCTCGACAGGCTCCAGGAACTGGGTATCGAGGACACCGGGTCGATCGCCGTCGAGGACGTCGACCTGTCGCTGTCCAAGCGCGCCGACCAGGCCGAGAAGGACGCCCCCGGCGAGGCCGCGGACGCGGTGCTCTGGGAGCACCTGACCGACGCGACCCACGAGGAGTCGACCCTCTCGATCACCTACCTCGCGTTCATCACGCTGGCCACGATGATCGCGGCCTGCGGTGTCGTCCTCGACAACGCGATCCTGATCGTGGGCGCGATGGCGGTGGGTCCGGAGTTCGGCCCGCTGGCGGGCATCTCCACCTCGGTGGTGCGGCGCCGCCCCCGCCTGGCCCTGCGCTCAGTGATCGCGCTGCTGGTGGGCTTCGCGGCGGCGATGGCGGTGACCGTGCTCTTCAGTCTCCTGATGGACGCGCTGGGCCTGTTCACCGAGGCACAACTGGAGGCCGACCGCCCGCAGACCGGCTTCGTCTACGCCCCCGACGCCTTCTCCTTCGTCGTGGCGGTCCTGGCCGGCATCGCGGGCACTCTCTCGCTGACGTCCTCGAAGTCGGGCGCCCTGGTGGGTGTCGCCATCTCGGTGACCACGATTCCGGCCGCCGCCAACGCGGCGGTCGCCCTCAGCTACGGCGACACCAAGCAGACGGTCGGCTCCACCGAGCAGCTCCTGCTCAACCTGCTCGGCATCATCGTCGCCGGCACCCTCACGTTGCTGGCCCAGAAGTGGTTCTGGGCCAGACAACGAGCCGAGTACAGGAACGCCGGTTAGGGCGTCCCCCTCAGGGGCGCGGGAACCGCGCGACCAGCCGAGGCGGACCCGCGGCCCGCCGGCCACGGCACCGGCCCCCCACCTACCCGGCGATCACCCCAGCGCCGACTTCACCGCATCGGCCAACCGCCCCGCCACGGACCGAGCCTGATCGATGTCCGCCGCCTCGACCATCACCCGCACCAGCGGTTCCGTCCCGGACGGCCTCAGCAGCACCCGCCCGGTGGCCCCCAGCTCCCGCTCCGCCTCGCCGACGGCCGCCGCCAGATCCGCGGACGTACGCACCCGCGACTTGTCGACGTCCGGCACGTTGATCAGGACCTGCGGCAACCGCTCCATCACACCGGCCAGCTCCCGCAGCGAGCGCCCGCTCTCGGCGACCCGCGCCGCCAGCAGCAGCCCCGTGAGCGTGCCGTCCCCGGTCGTCGCGTGGTCGAGGATGATCACGTGCCCGGACTGCTCACCGCCGAGGGCGTAGTCGTGCTCCTTCATCTCCTCCAGCACATACCGGTCGCCCACCGCCGTCTGCACCAGCTGGATGCCCTCGCGCTCCATGGCCAGCTTGAAACCCAGATTCGACATCACGGTCGCGACAACGGTGCCGGAGCGCAGTGCGGAACGCTCCCGCATCGCCAGCGCGAGCACGGCCAGGATCTGGTCGCCGTCCACCTCCTCACCGGTGTGGTCCACGGCGAGGCACCGGTCCGCGTCACCGTCGTGCGCGACACCGAAGTCGGCCCCGTGCTCGAGCACCGCGGCCTTCAGCTGTCCCAGGTGCGTCGACCCGCACCCGTCGTTGATGTTCAGCCCGTTCGGTTCGGCCCCGATCGTGACGATCTCGGCACCGGCCCGCGTGAAGGCCTCCGGCGACACCCGGGCCGCCGCCCCGTGCGCCTCGTCCAGGACGATCTTCAGCCCGTCCAGCCGGTTCGGCAGCGCGGCGACGAGGTGGCCGACGTACTGGTCGAACCCCTCCTCGTAGTCGCGCACCCGTCCGACGCCGGACCCGGTCGGCCGCTGCCAGGGCTCACCGCGCCGGTGCTCCTCGTAGACGGACTCGATCCGGTCCTCGAGGTCGTCCGGCAGCTTGTGCCCACCGCGCGCGAAGAACTTGACGCCGTTGTCCGGCATGGCGTTGTGGCTGGCGGAGAGCATGACACCCAGGTCGGCCCCCAGCGCCCCGGTCAGATACGCCACCGCCGGCGTCGGCAGCACGCCGACCCGCAGGACGTCCACACCCGCGCTGGCGAGGCCGGCGACCACTGCGGCCTCCAGGAACTCTCCGGACGCGCGCGGGTCCCGCCCGACCACCGCCGTCGGCCGGTGGCCGGCGAAGGTGCCCGCCTCGGCCAGCACGTGGGCCGCCGCGACGGACAGACCGAGCGCCATCTCGGCCGTCAGATCCGCGTTGGCGACACCGCGCACGCCGTCCGTGCCGAAGAGTCGTCCCACTTGTCCTCCTGAGGAAACGTCAGTTCGGGTAGCCCCGCGGACGCGGCCCGCGACCGCGGCTCCCGTATCCCAGGCATACGATGCCTGGACATCCCATCACACAAGACTTTGAGCGTCTTGTGCCGTTATACGCCTGTGTCTGTGATAAACGAACGCCCCGGCGGCACAGTGGCGTGCCGCCGGG